>NZ_JADYVV010000003.1:0-212655 GCF_020194035.1 Bradyrhizobium sp. BRP56 | reverse complement strand
AAAAATATACTTCGACGTATCAATCCCAATGCGGATAATCTGGTTCACGGACGGCTCCCTTGTATGAGATCTAGACAACCTCATTCTGGCACACTGATGCCGTAGGGGGCCGTCCACACCATCAACCACCGCCTTCAATGACGAACCGGATCGTGGCCCCGGCGTCGCGCAACAATGGAGATTTGGGGTAATGGGTCCTGGCTTTCGCCAGGATGACGGCGATGGATGGTCCTCGATTCGTGATGACACGAGGGAGCGAATGAGAGCACGCGAGTCTCCACCGGTGTCGTCCCGGCGAAGGCCGGGACCCATACGCCGCAGCGGAGGTCGTTGAAGAGACTCGTCGTTCCAACATCGCGCAACAATCAGCATCGGTGGTTATGGGTCCCTGCTTTCGCAGGGACGACACCGAGTGTTTGGCGCCTCTCGTGAGTCACACGTCCGCATTCTCGCGGCATGAATCGCCCGAACGTACACCGAGTTTCTCTTCTCGCGAGGCCTTGCGTCGTCGGGCAAATCAGTGATTGAGAATTTCGCCGGGCGGCGGCGCATCCGGGCTTGTCTGCGACCTGACCTAATCCGACCGCCAGGCGCCGAGCAGAAATCGTCGCTTCGGCGCGGAGCCCGCTTGTTTCTGCACGTCCGGCAGGTCGACGGCATGGCGCTTCATCAGCAGCCGGATTGCGATCGCGATGACCACAAAGGGCGCCAGGTAGATCGCGAAAACTTCGAAGGCGTTCATGTCGTCCCTCCGCGGCTTCGGAACAGGCATTCTAGCACGATCACCTCGAGCGCGGGCGGATAAAACTGTACCGGCGCCGCTGAGTTGGCGTTAACCGAATTCCCGAGCGCCGATCAATTCAAGGTTGCGGAATACGGGTCTGTTTACCGATCCGGCGCTAGGGCTGGCGGATTGTGCAACGGGAAGTCCCACCGCAATGTCCGTGATCGCCGTCGAGCAGCCGTCCGCCCGCATTCCGCTCTCCGTCAAGATCGGCTTCAGCGCCTTCATGGCCGTCCTGGTGCCGGTGTACACCTACTGCTACGGGCCGACCAACTTTCTGTATTTCTGTGACGTCTGCCTGATCCTCACCCTGATCGGGGTCTGGACCGAGAGCGCGCTGTTGATTTCGATGTGCGCCGTCGGACTCCTTGTGCCGCAAACATTTTGGGTGATCGACTTCCTCGTCCATGTCGCCGGCTACTCGCTCACCGGAATGACCGACTACATGTTCGACCAGAACCTCTCGCTGTTCCTGCGGTTCCTGTCGGGCTTCCACGGCTGGCTGCCGTTCCTGCTGCTGTTCCTGGTCTGGCGGCTCGGCTATGACCAGCGCGCGCTGATCGTCTGGAGCGTGCTGGCATGGGCGCTGCTGCTGATCTGCTACTTTGTGATGCCGGGACCGCGGCCGGACCCGGGCATGACCCCGGTCAACATCAACTACGTCTTCGGCACCAGCGACAGGGCGGCGCAAGGCTTCGTGCCGCCGCTGGTGTGGCTGGCCGGCCTGATGATCGGCCTGCCACTGCTCGCCTTCATACCCACCCATTTCATGCTGCGGCGCGCCGCGCCGCCGATGTAGGGCCTGCGATTCGCGAGGCTACGCCATCACGTCGCTGCGGATACCATCGTGCATGGCCGCATGCGGCGGCCTCGATTGACACCAATCGACTCGGCGCTACGCTGACGGAACAGAGCGTTTTCCCAAGCGACTCGAGACGAATTCAAAGCGCCGCAAGCACGACCAAGAAGCAAGACCCAGAAGAACAAGGAAAAGGGCAGGACACGCCGTGACACGCGTCATCGCGTCTTGAGCGGGAACACGCGGACCTCCGCGCTCGCGCCATTTCGCATCCGCAGCTATCGCTTTCAATGGCCGTCCGATCTGCTCACCTCCTGGGCGTTCGAGGTCGAGACGCTGGTGCTCGGCTGGTACATCATGGTCGAGACCGGCTCGGTGCTGCTGCTGACCGTGCTGGCGTCGCTGCAATATGTCGGCACGCTAGTGGCGCCGGTCGTCGGCATGATCGGCGACCGCATGGGGCACCGCGATCTGCTCGCCGTGATGCGCTTTGCCTATACGGCGCTCGCCGGCACCATCATGACGCTGGCGCTGACCGGGCATCTCGCCCCGCTGAACGTCATGATCATCGTCGCGATCATGGGCGTGATCCGCCCGTCGGATCTCGGCGTGCGCGGCGCGCTGCTCGCCGACATCATGCCGCCGGAGCAACTGGTCGGCGCCATCAGCCTGGCGCGCACCACGCAGGACTCGGCGCGTATCGCAGGAGCCCTGACCGGGGCCGGATTGTTCGCGGCGCTCGGCATCGGCTATGTCTATGTCGGGATCGCCGGCTTCTATTTCGTCGCCGCCATCCTGATGCTCTGCATGAGCCGCCCCAAGTCGCATGGCACGACCGATCTCGCCGGCGACGCGCCGGGTTCAAAGCTGCTGCGCGACCTCAAGGAGGGCATCGTCTATGCCTGGAGCGGCCCGGGCATGCGCGCCGCGCTCTGCGTCGCGTTCCTCGCCAACCTCACCGCGTTTCCGCTCACCAACGGTCTATTGCCCTATGTCGCGCGCGACATCTTCCATACCGACCAGACCGGGCTCGGCTATCTCTCGGCAAGCTTCGCGGTGGGCTCGCTGATCGGCTCGATCACGCTCAGCATGGCCGGCGGGGTACGCATCGCGCGGCTTCTGATCGGCGCGACGCTCGCCTGGTACGCCATGCTGCTGGTGTTCGTCGAGCTCCGGACCATGCCGGTCGCGATGGCCTGCCTGCTGCTCGCCGGCATCGCGCAGAGCATGTCGATGATCTCGGCCGCCGTGATGCTGATGCGCAACGCCAGCGCGCATCTGCGCGGCCGCGTCATGGGCGTGCGCATGATGGTGATCTACGGCCTGCCGCTCGGGCTGCTCGCCGCCGGCAGCCTGATCGACCTGATCGGCTACACCGCGACCGGCACGCTGCTCGCCGCCGCCGGCTTCATCGCCATGCTGGCAATCGCGCTGCACTGGCGCGCCGATCTCTGGCCGACCCACGCCCCGGCCAACGCCCGGTGAGGGGCGCGGCGCGATGCCGCGCCGCGGTCGCCGATGCGCCAAAAGGACGCGACAGCGCGGGCAAGCTGTCGTAGATCATTTTCGACGCTCCCATTTCCAGTGCCAAGTTCCAGTGCCAGGCCTTTTTCGTTTGATATTGTAATGCTCCGTCTTTTGACCCGCCTTGGACTGCGCTTCGACGACATTGTCGAGGAGCGCCGATTTGTAGACCAGTACGTGCGGGGCAATATCGGCTGGACGCAGGTCGCGATGCTGCTCGGCGCCTTCACCTATGCCGGATATGCGTTCTGGGATTGGGTGCTCTATCCCGACGTCGTGGCGACCACGCTGGCGATCCGCGGCGGGGTTGCCGTGCTGGTCCTGCTGCCGCTCACCGCCTTGCTCTCGGTGCCCGCGATGAAGCCGTGGGCCGAGACGATCTTCCTCGTTTATTGCGTCGTTCCGGGCTGCGTGCTGCCGAGCGTCTACCTCGTGCTGCCCTCGGGATTCACCTATGCGGCACCCGGCGTGATGATGGTGATCCTGTTCGTCTCGACCATGCTGCCGCTGCGGATCGGGCCGCTGGCCGTGTTCTGTCTCACGACATGGATTGCGCTGTGCATCGCTGAATCGCTCGGGCCGGCTTTGCCGCCGGGGCTGCGCTTCATCAATCATTCCCTGGTCCTCAACGCCTTTGCGCTGTCGCTTTACGCCGTCGCCGCCCGCGAGTTCCGCGCGCGCCAGCAGTTTCGAACGGCGCAGGCGCTGAAGCAGGAAAAGGAGCGTTCGGAAGCCTCGTTGCGCGATTTGCACGCGACGCAATCGCAGCTCGTGCAGGCCGAGAAGCTGGCCTCGCTCGGGCAGCTCGTCGCCGGTGTCGCACACGAGGTCAGCACGCCGCTTGGCCTGGCGCTGACCACGTCAACCACCATGGAGGCGGACCTTCGCGCGATGGGCGAGGCGCTGAGCGGCACCGCCGTTCGCCGCTCCGACCTGACGCGGGGCATTGCACGGATCGAGAACGGCCTTCGACTGACCTCGGAAAATCTGCATCGGGCATCTGAAATGGTGCACAGCTTCAAGCAGGTCGCCATCCATCACGCCGACGAGGAGCGCCATACATTCGAGCTCGGCGGATGGCTCTCCGAGCTGATCGCAAAGCTCGGGCCGCTGCTGTCCCGTCAGGGATTGATCGTCGAACTCGACTGCCCGCAAGGCATCGTTCTGAACAGCTATCCCGGCGCGCTGGCGCAGGTGATCAGCAACCTGGCGTTCAACGCCGCGGCGCACGCTTATCCCGACGGCCGCGGCGGACGCTTCACCATGACGGTGACGCAGCCGGATCAGACGCTCGCCCGCATCGCCTGCGCCGATCAAGGCATCGGCATCCGCGAGGATTTGCAGGCCCGCGTGTTCGATCCGTTTTTCACCACCGGGCGGGAGCGGGGCAATATCGGCCTCGGCCTGCACATCGCCTTTAACACCGTGGTGTCGTCGCTCAGCGGCCGGATCGCGCTGGAGAGCGAACCGGGCCGCGGCACGCTGGTGCTGATCGAGATCCCGGTATCGAGCTGAACGGGCGGGCCTCGGCCGGTGCAGGCGCCTGTGAATGCGCGGCGAAGGTCACCCGCAGCAGCGTAGCCCGGATGAGCGAAGCGAGATCCGGGGCATCCGGCCCCGTATGTCGCTTCGCTCATGCGGGCTACAGATGACATGT
This sequence comes from Bradyrhizobium sp. BRP56, assembly GCF_020194035.1. Taxonomy (NCBI): domain Bacteria; kingdom Pseudomonadati; phylum Pseudomonadota; class Alphaproteobacteria; order Hyphomicrobiales; family Nitrobacteraceae; genus Bradyrhizobium; species Bradyrhizobium sp. BRP56. The sequence goes on along the minus strand of NZ_JADYVV010000003.1, from coordinate 207,891 downwards.
CGCGGCGCTCATGCGGGCCACAGGTGCTGAACCGCTACCGCTTCCGGTCCAAAAATCCCTGCAGCAGGCGCTGCGGTTCGCCGGTCAGGAACGACTTTCCGAACACGCCGACGCTGAGGTTCACCGACTCGGTCAGCGGCAGCTCTTCCCATTGCCGCAGCAGGTCCTTCTGGATCCGCAGCGCCTCGGGCCCGCATTCCAGCAGCGCCTTGACGGTGTGCTCGACGGCGTCGTCGAGCCCGCCGGGCTTTGCCACGGTGTCGACCAGGCCCCAGGCGAGCGCGGTCGGCGCATCGATGTTCTCTGCGGTCATCATCAGCCAGCGGGCGCGGCCCCAGCCGATCAGGCGCGGCAGCAGTGCGGCGTGAATCACCGAGGGGATGCCGACGCGCACCTCGGGCATGCCGAACATCGCGTCATGCGCGGCGACGCGGACGTCGCAGGCGGCCGCGACCTCGAGGCCGCCGCCGAGGCACCAGCCGGGCAGGCGGGCGATCACCGGCGCCGGGAATTTGCGCACGGCCTCGCAGAGGTCGCGCAGCCGGCTGATGAATGCTTCGGCGGACGTCTGGTCGAGTGTCGCCATTTCCTTGATGTCGGCGCCGCCGATCATGCTGCGCTCGCTTTCGCCGGCCAGGATCACCGCGCGGATGGTCGGATCGGCGGCCAGATGCTCAAAACCCTCGCGCACGCCGTTGGTGACCGCGGAACTCACGATGTTCAGCTTGCCGGCGTTGCAGATGGTGAGGCGGACGACGCCTCTGTCGTCGCGGGCGATGCCGCAGTGGGGATTGAGCATGTCCATGGAAAAGTCCCGGCGCAGGAATGGATCGACAAGTCATTTCGGGATGGTGCGCAAGCACCAGACCCGGAATCTCGAGATTCCGGGTCTGGTGCTTGCGTCGCCCCGGAATGACTTGGGCCATGTCCCGGACAAAGCATGGCCCTGTCAAGGGACCGGGTGCGGCGGTTGCGCCGAGGGATGCGGATCTATAGAATTAGATGCGTCATATAAATGGAGCCGTCATGACCGCCGCCGAAAGCATCGATCTTCGTTCGCCCGATCTAACGCGCACCCGCGTGGTGGAATGGCAGGCGCCGGGACCAGTGGCGATGGCGGCGCTGCCGATGTCCGGGATCGAGGCGATGCGCGCGATCCGCGACGGCCGGTTGCCGCCGCCGCCGATGGCCAAGCTGATCGGCTTCCACATGGCCGTGGTCGACGAGGGCCGCATCGTGATGGAACTCGAGCCGCATGAGAGCTTGGAAAACACCATCGGCCTGCTGCACGGCGCGACCGCCGCGGCGCTGCTCGATACCGCGATGGGCTGCGCGATCTCGACCATGCTGCCGGCGCGGCAGACCTCGGTGACGCTCGACCTCAAGCTGACCTATCTGCGGCCGCTGTCGGCACGTTCGGGCACCATCAGCGCCGAAGGCAAGGTGATCAAGCTCGGCCGCCAGACGAGCTACACCGAGGGCTTCGTCCGCGACGGCAAGGGCAATCTTGCGGTGCACGCGACCGCGACGTTTTCGATGCTCGGCGGGGAACCGAAAGTGGCCGACAAGGCGAAATAACTGCAGCATTCCGGCCGCAAATCTGCTATTATATGATTAGAAACATTCCATGAGACCGGCATGCGCTATTCGAAAGAACACAAGCAGGAGACCCACGCGCGGATCGTCAAGAAGGCCGCGACGCGGCTGCGCGAGCGGGGCGCCCACGGCATCGGCGTCGCCGACCTGATGAAGGACGCCGGCCTGACCCATGGCGGCTTCTACGCGCATTTCGACTCGCGCGAGGCGCTGGTGATCGAGGCCTTCAGCTACGCGATGGACCGCGCCATCGAGCGCTGGCGCAAGGTCGCCGCGGACACGCCGCCGGAGAAGCGGCTTTCGACCATCATCGACGGCTATCTTTCGGCGATGCACCGCGACGATCCCGGCCAGGGCTGCGCGATCCCGGCGCTCGGCGCCGAGATCGCCCGCGAGAGCCCGAAGACCCGCAAGGCGTTTGCCCTCAAGCTCGACCAGATGATCGACATGATGGCCGACCAGATCATCGACGTGCCGCGCAAGGCCGCCCGCAAGCAGGCGATGGCGACGCTGGCGACCATGATGGGCACCATAGTAATGTCGCGCATCGCCGGCAGCGGCGAACTCTCCGACGAGATCCTGTCGGCGGGCCGCGAGGCGGTGCTGGGACGTGCCGCCGCGGCCAAGGCGCCGGCGAAGAAGAAGGTGAATTAGCGCTTTAAGCGCCAGCTGGCGCGGCGCGCCTAATACTCGATCCGTCACGCTGAGGAGCGCGCATCGCGCGCGTCTCGAAGGGTCGACGGCCACCAGCCGGGCCGTGCATCCATCGAGACGCGCTACGCGCTCCTCAGGTTGACGGGAATAACACGGTGTCCGCCTCACACCCCGCTAAAAAGCGCGCGCTCGGCTTCCACGGTCTCGTAGATGTAGTCCGCCACCGCGCGGATGCGGGCGAGGTCCTTGCTGTCGGCGTGCATCAGCAGCCAGAAGGTGCGGGAGATCCGCACCTCGTCCGGCAGCACCGGCTGCAACTCGGGGTGGGCCGTCGCCATGAAGTGCGGCAGCACGGCGATGCCGAAGCCGGCGATGGTGGCGTTGAGCTGCGCGATCAGATTGGCGCTGCGGAATTTCGCCGAGATCTTCGGCGAGACCTGCGGCAGATAGTCGAGCTCCGGCGTGAACAAGAGCTCCTCGATGTAGCCGACGAAGCGGTGCCGCGGCAGGTCGGCGCGTGCGGCAATGGCCGGCGCCTGGGCGAGATAGGCGGGTGCGGCATAAAGCCCGAGCGTGTAGTCCAACAGCTTGCGGCCGACGATGCGCCCTTCCTTCGGCATGGTCAGGCTGATCGCGATGTCGGCCTCGCGCTTGGAGAGCGAGAACAGCCGCGCGGTGGCGACGAGCTGCAGATCGAGATCGGGATACCGCTCGGTGAACTTGACCAGCCGCGAGGCCAAAAAGTGGCTGCCGAAGCCGTCGGGCGCGCCGATCCGCACCGTGCCGGTGAGGTGGGCGCGCGAGCCGCCGACCGCCTCCTGGTTGGCGACGATGGTGGATTCCATCGCCTCCGCGCTGTCGGCGACGCGCTGGCCGGCCTCGGTCAGCAGATAGCCGGTCTTGCGCCGATCAAACAGTTTTGCGGAGAGGTGGCGCTCCAGCCGGTCGACACGGCGGATCACTGTGGCATGATCGACGCCGAGCTGCTTGGCGGCAGCCGAAACCGACCCGCCGCGCACGATGGCAAGCACGAAACGGAAGTCGTCCCAGTCGATTGTGCCGCCGCCTTGATCCAGCATTTCCGCACATCTATGGTGCAATTTATCGGACTTGAATCCCATAAAATGCAGGGTCAATAGGGTTTGTAAAGCGATCCCGCCGCGAGGGAGCGGCGATTCAGGTGCTTCAGGGAGGTTTTTCCATGCGCTCAATCGGACATTTCATCGGTGGCAAGGAGGTCAAGGGCACGTCGGGCCGCACGGCTGACGTCTTCGAGCCGATGACCGGCGAGGTCCAGGCCAAGGTCGCGCTGGCCTCCAAGGCCGAGCTCCGCGCCGCGGTCGAGAACGCCAAGGCCGCGCAGCCGGAATGGGCCGCCACCAACCCGCAGCGCCGCGCCCGCGTCATGATGCGGTTCCTCGAGCTGGTGCAGCGCGACTACGACAAGCTCGCCGAGCTGCTGGCGCGCGAGCACGGCAAGACCGTTCCCGACGCCAAGGGCGACATCCAGCGCGGCCTCGAGGTCGCCGAGTTTGCCTGCGGCATCCCGCATCTGATGAAGGGCGAGTACACCGAGGGCGCCGGCCCCGGCATCGACATCTATTCGATGCGCCAACCGCTCGGCGTGGTCGCCGGCATCACGCCGTTCAACTTCCCGGCGATGATCCCGATGTGGAAGTTCGCGCCGGCGATCGCCTGCGGCAACGCCTTCATCCTCAAGCCGTCGGAGCGCGATCCCGGCGTGCCGATGATGCTCGCCGAGCTGATGATCGAGGCGGGCCTGCCGGCCGGCATCCTCAACGTCGTCAACGGCGACAAGGAGGCAGTCGACGCCATCCTGGACGATCCCGATATCAAGGCGATCGGCTTCGTCGGCTCGACCCCGATCGCGCAGTACATCTACGAGCGCGCCGCGCAGACCGGCAAGCGCTGCCAGTGCTTCGGCGGCGCCAAGAACCACGCCATCATCATGCCGGACGCCGACATGGACCAGACGGTCGATGCGCTGATCGGCGCCGGCTACGGCTCCGCCGGCGAGCGCTGCATGGCCGTCTCGGTCGCGGTGCCGGTCGGCAAGACCACCGCCGACCGCCTGATGGAGAAGCTGATCCCGCGCGTCGAGTCGCTCAAGATCGGCACCTCGGTCGATCCGTCGGCCGATTACGGCCCGCTGGTGACCCGCGAGGCGGTCGAGAAGGTCAAGAGCTACATCGACATCGGCATCAAGGAAGGCGCGACGCTCGCGGTCGACGGCCGCGGCTTCAAGATGCAGGGCTACGAGAAGGGCTTCTATCTCGGCGGTTCGCTGTTCGACAACGTCACCAAGGACATGCGGATCTACAAGGAAGAGATCTTCGGCCCGGTGCTCTCGGTGGTGCGCGCCCACGACTATCACGAGGCGCTGGCACTGCCGTCCGACCATGACTACGGCAACGGCGTTGCGATCTTCACCCGCGACGGCGACGCCGCGCGCGACTTCGCCGCCAAGGTCAATGTCGGCATGGTCGGCATCAACGTGCCGATCCCGGTGCCGATCGCCTATTACACCTTCGGCGGCTGGAAGAAGTCCGGCTTCGGCGACCTCAACCAGCACGGTCCGGACTCGATCCGCTTCTACACCAAGACCAAGACGGTGACCTCGCGCTGGCCGTCCGGCGTCAAGGAAGGCGCGGAGTTCTCGATCCCGACGATGAAGTAATTTCCGGGAACGTCATTGCGAGCGCAGCGAAGCAATCCATCTATCCCCCGCGTGGAAGAATGGATTGCTTCGTCGCTTCAGCGCAAAATTGCTCTTGCAATTTTGTCGCGAGCTCCTCGCAATGACGGTGGGGTAACCTTCAGGGCTAGGCGGCGAGATGCAGTTCGCTCTCAACGAGGACCAGATCGCGGTTCGCGACATGGCGCGGGCGTTTGCGGCGGAACAGATCGCGCCGCACGCGCTCGAATGGGACGAGACAAAGCACTTTCCGGTGGATGTGATGCGCGAGGCGGCAGGCCTCGGCATCGGCGGCATCTATATCAAGGATGATGTCGGCGGCTCGGCGATGACGCGGTTCGACGCGGCGCTGATCTTCGAGGCGCTGGCGACGGGGTGCCCGACCACGTCGGCCTTCATCTCGATCCACAACATGGCGTCCTGGATGATCGATGCCTACGGCAACGACATCCAGCGCCACACATGGCTGCCGAAGCTCTGCACCATGGAGCTGATCGCGAGCTACTGCCTGACCGAGCCGGGCGCCGGCTCCGACGCGGCCGCGCTGCGCACCCGCGCGGTGCGCGACGGCGATCATTACGTGCTCAACGGCCAGAAGCAGTTCATCTCCGGCGCCGGCAGTACCGACCTGCTGGTGGCTATGGTGCGCACCGGCGGCGACGGTCCGGGCGGCGTCTCGACGCTGGTGATCGACGGCAAGACGCCGGGCGTGTCGTTCGGCAATAACGAGCGCAAGATGGGCTGGAATGCGCAGCCGACCCGCGCTGTGATGTTCGAAAACGCGCGCGTGCCGGTCGCGAACCGGCTCGGGGAGGAGGGCATCGGCTTCAAGATCGCGATGGCCGGGCTCGACGGCGGCCGCCTCAACATCGCGGCGTGCTCGCTCGGCGGTGCGCAGGCGGCGCTCGACAAGGCGTTGGCCTACATGAAGGACCGCAAGGCATTCGGCAAACGCCTCGACGAATTCCAGGCGCTGCAATTCAAGATCGCCGACATGGCGACCGAGCTGGAAGCGGCACGCACCTTCCTGTGGCGGGCGGCCGCCGCGCTCGACCGCAAGGATCCGGACGCTTCCATGCTGTGCGCGATGGCAAAGCGGTTCGGTACCGACGTCGGCTTCGAGGTCGCCAACCAGGCGCTGCAGCTGCACGGCGGCTACGGCTATCTCAGCGAATACGGTGTCGAGAAGATCGTGCGCGATCTGCGCGTGCACCAGATCCTCGAAGGCACCAATGAAATCATGCGGCTGATCGTGTCGCGCAAGTTGATCGAGGGCGCGCGATGAATGATGCGGCGGCAGCCGAGGGCGATCTGATCGCGCGCAAGGAAGGTTCTGCCGGCATCATCCGGCTCAACCGGCCGAAGGCGATCAATGCCGTGACGCTGGAGATGTTCCACGACATCGACAAGGCGCTCGATGCGTTCGAGGCCGATCCCGACGTCGCTGTCATCGTGCTGGAGGGTGCCGGCGAGCGCGGCCTGTGCGCTGGCGGCGACATCCGCGCGCTCTGGGAGAGCTCCAAGGTCAAGGGCGACCTTGGCAAGATCCTGTGGCGCGACGAATACATCCTCAACGCGCGGATCAAGAAATTCCCAAAGCCCTATGTCGCCTTCATGGACGGCATCGTGATGGGCGGCGGCGTCGGGCTGTCGGCGCATGGCCGCCACCGCGTGGTGACGGAGCGGACCAAGCTCGCGATGCCCGAGGTCGGCCTCGGTTTCTTCCCCGACGTCGGCGGCACCTATCTGCTGTCGCGCTCGCCGGGTGAGATCGGCACCTATTTCGGGCTCACCGGCACCACCATGAACGGACCCGATGCGATCTACGCCAAATTCGCCGACGCCGTGGTGCCGAGCGCAAAGCTGCCGGCGCTGCGCGAGGCGCTGACCAAGGTTACGCCGGGTACGAATTCGGCCGAGATTGATCGGCTGATCGGAGGCTTCGCCACTAGCGAGACGGCTGGCCCTGTCGCCGCGATGCAGGCCAGGATCGACGGCTGGTTCGCACACGGCCGGATGGAGGACGTCGTCGCCGCGCTCGAGGCCGACGGCTTCGACATGGCACGGGACACGCTGAAGACGCTCAGTGAGAAGTCGCCGCGCGGCATGGTGGTGACGCTGAAACTGCTGCGGCTGGCGCGCGCGACCGCGACGCTGGAAGAGTGCCTGAAGCGCGAATATCGCGCCGCGCTCGAAGTGTTCGCCAGCGACGATTTCCGCGAGGGCGTGCGCGCCGCCGTCATCGACAAGGACCGCAATCCGACCTGGTCGCCGGCCCGGATCGAACAGGTGACGCCGGAGATGCTCGCGCCTTACTTCGCCGAGATCGGCGCCGACGAATTGAAATTTCCAGACAGCAAATAGAAACGTCGCAAGCGGAGGACTTCCCATGGCAAACGTCGCATTCATCGGGCTCGGCAATATGGGCGGGCCGATGGCGGCCAATCTGGTCAAGGCCGGCCACAAGGTGACCGCGTTCGATCTGGTCGCGGCGTCCCGCGATCAGGCCAAGAGCGACGGCGCCGCGATCGCCGAGAGCGGCGTCGGTGCGGTGAAGGGCGCCGATGTCGTCATCACCATGCTGCCGGCCGGCAAGCATGTGCTCGGCGTCTGGAGCGAAGTGCTGCCCGCGATGGCCAAGGGCACGCTGATCATCGACTGCTCGACGATCGACGTCGAAAGCGCCAAGCAGGCCCATGTGCTGGCCGCCAAGCACGGCATGGCCTCGGTCGATGCGCCGGTCTCTGGCGGCACCGGCGGCGCCAAGGGCGCGACGCTGACCTTCATGTGCGGCGGCGAGCCGAAGGCATTCGCGGCCGCCCAGCCGATGTTGGCGAACATGGGCAAGAAGATCGTGCATTGCGGCGCGGGCGGTGCAGGGCAGGCGGCCAAGATCTGCAACAACATGATCCTCGGCATTTCCATGATCGCGGTCGGCGAGGCTTTCGTGCTGGCCGAGAAGCTCGGCCTGTCGCACCAGGCGCTGTTCGACGTCGCCTCGACCTCGTCGGGGCAGTGCTGGTCGCTGACCACCTATTGCCCGGTTCCCGGCCCGGTGCCGACCTCGCCGGCCAACAACGATTACAAGCCGGGCTTTGCTTCCAACCTGATGGTCAAGGACCTGACCTTGGCGCAGGACGCCGCCAATGCGGCCGGCGCGGTCACGCCGCTCGGCAAGCACGCGCAGGAGATTTATAAGACCTTCGACGCGTCGGGTCACGGCGGGGTCGACTTTTCCGGAATTATCCAGCACGTTAGGGCCCTTGCCCCGAAGTAAATCGCCGTCATCCTGAGGTGCGAGCGGAGCGAGCCTCGAAGGATGCGAAAACGGTGCCTGTAGCCATCCTTCGAGACGCCGTGCTTCGCGCGGCTCCTCAGGATGACGTCAGAATACGTGGTGAAGCCGGATGACCACATTTCAGGACGCTCGCGCCTTTCTGCTCAAGCACCGCACCGACTACGACGCCGCGGTGAAGGGATTTCGCTGGCCCGATCCGGTGCCGTTCAACTGGGCGCTCGACTGGTTCGATGCCGAACTGGCTGATAATGCCGACAGCCGCGACCGGCCGGCGCTGTGGATCGTCGATGCCGCCAGCGGCAACGAGACCAAGCTTTCCTTCGCCGAGCTGTCGCGCCGCTCAAACCAGGTTGCAAATTTCCTGCGCGCGCAGGGGCTGAAGCGCGGCGATCATCTGTTGCTGCTGCTCGGCAATGTGGTGCCGCTGTGGGAGACCATGCTGGCGGCGATGAAGCTCGGCGTCGTCGTGATCCCCGCCACCACGCTCTTGACCGCGGATGAATTGCGCGACCGGCTCGACCGCGGCAAGGCGAGGGCGGTGGTCGCCACGCAGGATCAGGTCGCGAAGTTCGCAGGCCTCGGCAGCGACAAGCTCGTCCGCATCGTGGTCGGCGCGACGCAGGTGCAGGACGGCTGGCTGCCGTTCGAGGATGCCGCCAAGCAGTCCGACGCATTCGCGCCCGATGGCCCGACCAAGGCCGACGATCCGATGCTGCTCTATTTCACCTCGGGCACCACGGCAAAGCCGAAGCTGGTGCGGCACAGCCAGCGCAGCTATCCGGTCGGCCATCTCTCGACCATGTACTGGATCGGCCTGCAGCCCGGCGACATCCATCTCAACATCTCCTCGCCCGGCTGGGCCAAGCATGCCTGGAGCTGCTTCTTCGCGCCGTGGAATGCCGGCGCAACGATCTTTATCGCGAACCAGCCACGCTTCGAGGCGAAAGGACTGCTCTCGATCATCGGCCGCTGCGGCGTCACCACGCTGTGTGCGCCGCCGACGGTGTGGCGGATGTTCATCCAGGAGGACCTTGCGAGCTTCAAGGTCTCGCTGCGCGAGGTGTGCGGCGCCGGCGAGCCGCTCAATCCCGAGATCATCGACCAGGTCAAATCGGCCTGGGGGCTGACCATCCGCGACGGCTACGGCCAGACCGAAACCACCGCGCTGGCCGGCAACTCGCCGGGACAGAAGGTGAAGGTCGGCTCGATGGGCCGGCCGCTGCCGGGCTATCGCGTGCAGGTCACCGACAATGACGGCCACGCCGCGAAGGAGGGCGAGGTGACCTTGCTGCTCGGCGCCGATCGGCCGGCGGGCCTGATGCAGGGCTATCAGGGCGACGACGGCAAGCTGATCGGCACCGACGGCGAGATCTATCGCAGCGGCGACGTCGTGTTCACCGATGACGAGGGGTATCTGACCTTCGTCGGCCGCACCGACGACGTGTTCAAATCCTCCGACTACCGCATCTCGCCGTTCGAGCTGGAAAGCGTGCTGCTGCAACATGACGCGGTGGCCGAAGCCGCCGTGGTGCCGAGCCCGGACCCGATCCGGCTCGCGGTCCCCAAGGCCTATGTGCTGCTGGTATCAGGCGTCGAACGAACGCCGGAGACCGCGCTGTCGATCTTCAAACATTTGCACACGCGGCTCGCACCGTTTAAACGCATCCGCAAGCTCGAGCTGGTCACCGAACTGCCGAAGACTATATCCGGAAAAATCCGCCGCGTGCAGTTGCGCCGGCTCGAACACGACGATGTCAGAAGCGATGCGTTGCGCGGGGTCGAGTTCCGCGAGGAAGAATTTCCGGAGCTGCAGAAGGTGCGGACCTCCGGTTAGCAGAGGTTAGCCAATGAACGAAGTCTGGAAGAAGCCGCCGGTGTCGCTGGAAACCTACCAGGGCATGGTCGGCAAGGAGATCGGCGTGTCCTCGTGGCACCTGCTCGATCAGGGCCGCATCGACACCTATGCCGACGTGATCGAGGATCACCAGTTCATTCACGTCGATCCCGAGCGCGCCAGGAAGGAGACCGCCTTCGGCACCACGATCGCGCATGGCTTCCTGACGATGTCGCTGATGTCGATCATGTCCTACGAGGTGATGCCGGTGCTCGAGGGCACCGCGATGGGCGTCAATTACGGCTTCGACAAGCTGCGCTTCATCTCGCCGGTGCGCTCGGGCAAGCGCGTCCGCGGCCGCTTCGTGCTGGCCGAAGCCACGCTGCGCAAGCCCAAAGAGTTGTTGTCGCGCACCAACGTCACGGTCGAGATCGAAGGCGAGGAAAAGCCCGCGCTGGTCGCCGACTGGCTCGGCCTGATCTATTTCAGCTGAGGATCGCAAGACGCGGTTGTGTTGCAACCGCGAAGGGTTGTGCACCTCTCCCGCAAGCGGGGGAGGTGCAGCGAGCCACCCCAATCTGATTTTTTTGGCGATGCTCTGCTCTGGCCCATGTGGCGCATTGACGGCTGTGTTCCCCGGTGTCCATGATGCCCGCTTTAGGCGGTGCGGTCCCGGGAGTGGCAGCCATGGTGCAAAACATCGTCGCCGGAATTGTCGTAGTCGCTTTGATTGTGATCGGTGCGATTAGCTACGCTCAAGAGCATCACGAGTGCTGGAGCGGACATCTGCTCAAAAGCCTGAAACCCTGCGGGTCGATGACCCCTTCGGTCTAGGGCGCCCGCTGGCCGTGTCGGCTAGTCTCGGCCGGGCTTGACCCGGCCATCCATCGCTGCTCAAAAGCTGCCAATCGCGAGCGTCTCCATCCTCTCCCCCTGTGGGAGAGGGTGGCTTCGCGGCACGCGAAGCCGGGTGAGGGGTCTGTCTCCACGCAAAGACTCTCGCTTGAGCTCGCGGAGACAGACCCCTCATCCGGCGCGCTGGCGCGCGCCACCTTCTCCCACAAGGGGAGAAGGGAAGAACAGGAATTTACGGCATGGCAATCAGGTTTGACGGACGCGTCGCTATCGTCACCGGCGCGGGCAATGGTCTCGGACGGGCGCATGCGCTGGGGCTCGCCAGCCGCGGCGCCAAGGTCGTGGTCAATGATTTCGGCGGCGCGCGCGACGGCACCGGCGGCTCGCTGTCGCCGGCCGAGACCGTGGTCGAGGAGATCCGGAAGGCCGGCGGCACCGCGATGGCCGACGGCGCCGACGTCTCGAACTTCGAGCAGGTCACCGCGATGGTCGAGCGCGCCACCAAGGAGTGGGGCAGCGTCGATCTCCTGTGCGCCAATGCCGGCATCCTGCGCGACAAGTCGTTCACCAAGCTCGAGGTCGCCGACTGGGCCAAGGTGCTCGACGTGCATCTCACCGGCACCTTCTACTGCTGCAAGGCGGTGTGGGCCGGCATGCGCGAGCGCAATTACGGCCGCATCGTGCTGACGACCTCGTCGTCCGGCCTGTTCGGCAATTTCGGCCAGGCCAATTACGGCGCGGCGAAGGCCGGCATGGTCGGCCTGATGAACGTGCTCGCCGAAGAGGGCCGCAAGAACAACATCAAGGTCAACACCATCTCGCCGACCGCTGCGACCCGCATGACCGAGGAACTGCTGCCGCCGCAGGCGCTGGCGCTGATGAAGCCGGAAGCGATCACGCCCGCGGTCGAATTCCTGCTCTCGGAAGACGCACCGACCCGCACCATCATGGGCGCCGGCGCCGGCTCGTTCGCGGTGATCCGTGTGCTGGAGACCGAAGGCGTCAACCTGCCGCAGTCCGAATGGACGCCGGACGGCGTCGCCGCGCACTTCAACGCGATCAGCGACATGTCGACCGCGAAGGCGCTGCAGGGCGCGTTCGAGCAGACGCAGAAGTATGTCGCCCAGGCCGCCGCGCGGGCCGGGATCAAATTGTAAGTGGCGTCGACGCCTGAACGCTCTCCTTCGTCATGGCCGGGCTTGACCCGGCCATCCACGACTTCGTTGCCGCTCGAAAGCTAGACGTGGATGCCCGGGTCAAGCCCGGGCATGACGACCGATTTTGCATCGGGCGGATTCGCTTTAAACTCGCAGCATGTCACCGTCGCCCGCGATACATGTCGCCGTCATCGGAGCCGGGCCTGCCGGCCTGATGGCGGCGGAGGTGCTCGCGCAAGGTGGCGCACAGGTCACCGTCTACGACGCGATGCCGTCGGCTGGCCGCAAATTCCTGATGGCCGGCCGTGGCGGGCTCAATCTCACCCACTCCGAACCGCTGCCGGATTTCCTTGCGCGCTATCGCGAGGCGCTGCCGCGCCTGAAGGCTGCGGTCGAGGCATTTCCGCCCGACGCGTTGCGCGCCTGGAGCGAGGCGCTGGGGCAGCCGACATTCGTCGGCAGCAGCGGCCGCGTATTCCCCGAGGCGTTCAAGGCGTCGCCCCTGCTGCGCGCCTGGCTACGGCGGCTCGATGCCGCGGGCGTCGCGTTCACATTCCGGCATCGCTGGGTCGGATGGGACGCGCGCGGGGGACTGCTGTTCGAGACGCCGGACGGCCAGCGCACAGTCAAGGCCGATGCGACCGTGCTGGCACTCGGCGGCGCGAGCTGGCCGCGGCTCGGCTCGGACGGCGCCTGGGCGGAGATCCTCGCCGCAAAGGGCGTTGCCATGGCGCCGATCAAGCCAGCCAATTCCGGCTTCACGGTTGCCTGGTCAAATATCTTCCGCGACCGGTTCGAGGGCCAGCCGCTCAAGGGCGTCGCGCTCACGATCGGCTCGCATACGGTGCGCGGCGAGGCGATCGTCACCCGCGCCGGCATCGAGGGCGGCGCCATCTATGCGCTGTCGGCGGAATTGCGCGAGGCGGTGCTCGCGAAGGGAACGGCGACACTGACGGTGGCGTTGCGGCCCGATGCCGCGCGCCACGAACTGGTCGCGCGTCTGTCGACGCCGAAGGGCAAGCAATCCCTTTCCAATTTCCTGCGCAAGGCCGCGCAGCTCTCGCCGGTCGGCATCGGGCTGTTGCAGGAGGCGGCCGTCGCCGCCGGCCGGTCGCTGGCCGCGCTGCCGCCGGCCGAATTGGCCGAACTGATCAATGCGGTGCCGATCCGGATCACCGGCGTGGCGCCGATCGCACGCGCGATCTCGAGCGCCGGCGGCATCAGGTTCGACGAACTCGACGCGCATTTCATGCTGCGGCAGCTGCCCGGCGTCTTCGCGGCCGGCGAGATGCTCGATTGGGAAGCGCCGACCGGCGGCTATCTGTTGCAGGCGTCGTTTGCAACGGGCGTCGCCGCTGGGAAGGGCGTGTTACGATGGTTCGTGCAGAAATCGTAGCTCTGTAGGATGGGTAGAGCGAAGCGAAACCCATCAACTTTTTTCCGCGCGGAAGCATGATGGGTTTCGCGGAGTTTATCATCGGGCCGCGCTTTGCGCGGACCCGTTGGCTCTACCCATCCTACGGGATAGGCTCATTCCGAGCCGGTCTTCGTGGCGAGGTCGGTGATGAATCCAAGCACACCGAACGTCGCGGCCACCGCACACACCGCGGTCCATCCACCAAAGCTCCACGCCGCGGACGCCGCCGCCGCGCCGACCGCGCCGCCGATGAAGAACAGCGCCACGAACAGGCCGTTGATGCGGCCGCGCGCCTCGGGGCGCAGCAGGTTGACGGCGCGGCGGCCGAGCGTCTGGTCGGTGGTGATGCCGAGATCGAGCAGGATGGTGCCGGCGCTCAGCACGACGAGTGCTGCGATCCGCGACTCCAGTACCCCGGCCCACGCGCACAGCGCCAGCGATGCAATGATCAGAATGTGTGAGCCGATCAGCAACGGCCGCGCCAGGCCACGGTCGCCCCAGCGGCCGGCCAGCGGTGTCGCGATGGCACCGGCGACGCCGATCAGTGCGAACAGCGCGATGCCCCTGGCGTCGAGCTTGAACGGCGCATCCGGCAGGCGCAGCGCTACGGCGGCCCAGAACGCAGTGAACGAAGCCATCACCAGCGCCGCGGTCCAGGACCGGACGCGCAGCACCGGCTCCTCGCGCAGCAGTCTTGGGAACGATCGCAGCAGCGCGCCGTAGCTGACCTTCGCCGCCGGCTGTAGCGTCGGCAGGGTGCGCGCCAGTGCTGCGGCGAGCAACGTCATCAGCACGGCCGAGGTGACATAGTAGCCGCGCCAGTTCCAGCTGTCCGCGATCAGGCTCGCCATCGGCCGCGACAGCAGGATGCCGATCATCAGGCCGCTCATCACATCGCCGATCGCCTGTCCCCGGCGCTCCGGCGGCACCATCGACGCCACCAGCGGCACCACCATCTGGATCGCGGCGCACGACGCGCCGAGGATGAAGGTGGCGGCCAGCAGGATCAGCGGCGTCGGCGCCATCGCGGTGCCGATCGCCGCGACGATAGCGCAGGCCAGCGTCCGCAGAATCAGCCGCTTGTTCTCGACGAGGTCGACCAGCGGCACCAGCAGCAGCAGCCCGAGCGCGTAGCCGAGCAGGGTCAGCGTCGAGATCAGACCGGCCTCTAGCTCGGTCATGCCGAGCGAGCGGCCCATCAGACCGACGAGGATCTGCGGCGCAAAGAGATTGGTGACGACGGTGCCGGTGGTGATGGCGCCGATCCAGATCAGCGGACGCACGGCGACGGTGCGCGCCGGGGAGAGTTTGGTGGCTTCGGAGATGGTCATGGGGCCTCGCGATGGAGTGGCGAGGCCCCCTTTAGGGGATCGGGCTAATATGCTACAATTCAAATAAGATGATGAAGAATATGCGAGATTGTTATGAACACCCATGACCTCGTGGCGTTCGTCGCCGTGGTGGAGACCGGATCGATCGTCGCGGCCTCGGCGCGGCTGAACCTGACCCAGCCCGGCGTGACGCGGCGGATCCAGAACCTCGAGGAGATGCTCGGCGCGCAGCTGCTCGACCGGCTATCGAAGCCGCTGAAGCCGACGGCGGCGGGAATCGAAGCCTATGAGCAGGGCCGCCGGCTGCTGCGCATGCTCGACGACCTCAAGTCAGGCGTCGCCAATGACGGCGTGGTGCGCGGCGAGTTCAGGCTCGGCCTGACACCGTTTTTGTCGGAGGCCGGGCTGACCGGACCGCTCGATGCGGTGCGCGGCGAATTTCCGGCGCTGGCGGTGCGCGTCGTCTCCGGCTGGTCGCCCAACCACATGGAGCGGGTCAGCCGCAACGAGCTCGATGCCGCTGCAATCTGTTTGCCTGACGGCACCGCGCCGCCCGACGATCTCGTGGCCTGCGATCTCGGCGCGCAGCCGGTGGTGTTCGTCGTCGCGCGCGACATGAAGACGCCGAAGTCGGTCGATCTCGAATGGCTGTCGCGGACCGGATGGGTGATCAACCAGGACGGCTGCGGCTTCCGCCAGACGCTGAAGCGCCATTTCGATGCGGCACATCTCCCGTTCAACATCGCGGTCGAGGCGCTCGACAGCGAGCTGCGCCTCTCGCTGGTGGCGCGCGGGCTCGGCATCGGCCTCGTGACGCCAGTGGCGCTGAAACGAAGCCCGATCCGCAGCCGGCTCAAGGCCGTGAAGATCGCCGATTTCAATCCCGCAGTCCGCGCCTGGATCGTGCATCGCCCGCCGGCCGGCCGCCTGGCGCGGCCGATCGAGGTGTTTCGCTTGGCGCTGGATCGCGAGCTGCAGGCGCTGATGCGGGGGTAAATGCGGAGTTCGTAGGATGGGTAGAACGAAGAGAAACCCATCAACTTCGATCCGCAGTGACATGATGGGTTTCGCTACGCTCTACCCATCCTACAAGGTCCGTGTATGCGGCTACCGCAGCTTGCCCCGCGCCGTCACCGGCAGCGCACCGATGATCTCGTCACCGCGCACCATCACGACCTCGTCCATCATGTTGACGACGACGCAGACATGATTGGGCACGATTCGCACCACGTCGCCGACATTGGGCCGCGTGTTGCTGCGGGAGAGATCGAGGAAGCCGTGCTCCTCGGCGAAGCGCGCGATCCTGGCCTCGGGATGTTCGAGGATCAGGCCGTGGCCTTCGAGGCCGCCGGTGTCCGAGGTCAGCGTCTTGGAGCCGGCGTCGAGGATGCCGCGCTCGGGGCCGGCGCGGCTGACGACGGTGGAATAGATGTGCAGCGCGCAATCGTCCCAGGTCGCGACGCCGGCCGCGACCTGCATGCGGTCGTTGTAGATGTAGGTGCCGAAGCGATGCTCGGTGCCACCCTTCAGCTTGCCGAGATTCTTCAGGTTCGGCGTGCCGCCGGTGGAGACGATTGTCGCATCGAGGCCGTGGGCGCGAACGCCAGCCAGCGCCTCGTCGTAGAATTTCTGCGCCTCCGCCCAGCCGGTCTCGGTCGGATACAGCATGAAGCCTGCGAAGGCGAGGCCTTTGGAGGCTACGATCTCCCGCGCCAGCGCGATCGCCTCGGCCGGGGTCTCGACGCCGGCGCGCTTGCGGCCGGTGTCGCATTCGACCACGACGGAGAGCGCGCGGCCGGAGGCGGCTGCGGCCTTCGGCAGATCGCCGACAACGACGGAATTGTCGGCGGCGACGGTGACGTTGGCCTTGCCTTGCAGCGCGCCAAGCCGCGCCATCTTCTCGTCACCGAGCAGATTGTAGCTGATCAGGATGTTGTCGATGCCAGAGTCCGCCATGATCTCGGCCTCGCCGAGCTTCTGGCAAGTGATGCCTTTGGCGCCGGCCTTGATCTGCAGCTGCGCCAGCATCGGGTTCTTGTGCGTTTTGATGTGCGGACGGTTGGCGACGCCGGCCTTGTCGCAGGCCTTCTGGATGCGCGCGATGTTGCGCTCGACCCGGTCCATGTCGATCACGGCGCAGGGCGTGCCGTATTCCTTGGCGATCTTGGCGGCGAGGGGCGTCGTCATCGGGGTGGCTCCATTGCAGAGTTTCTGTCATTGCGAGCGGAGCGAAGCAATCCATCTGCCCGCATCTGCGGTTGCATGGATTGCTTCGTCGCTCCGCTCCTCGCAATGACGGCAAGAATCATTGTGTTCACGCCTGCTCGATCTCTTCACGCAGCACCTCTAACTCGAGCCAGCGGTCCTCGGCGGCGGCGAGCTCCTCCTGCGCCTTTGCGATCGCGGCCGAGGCGGCGTCGAATGTCTTGCGATCCTTCGTATAGAGATCGGGATCGTCGAGCAGCTTCTGCTGCTTGGCGATCTCGTTGTGCAGCTTGTCGATGGTCTTCGGCAAGGTTTCCAGCGCGTGCTTCTCGTTGAAGCTCAGCCGGCGCCGCGGTGCTGCTTCGGGCGCCGCGGCCCTGGCTTCCTTCTTCTCTTCGGCCGGGGCTTCCGCCTTCGCCGTCTCGCGCTTCACGTCGGCGCCGCGCTGCGCCAGCATGTCGGAATAGCCGCCGGCATATTCGATCCAGCGTCCCTGGCCTTCGGGTACGATCACCGACGTCACCACGCGGTCGAGGAAGTCGCGGTCGTGGCTGATCAGGATCACGGTGCCCTCGTAATCGCCGAGCATGTCCTCGAGCACGTCGAGGGTTTCGAGGTCGAGGTCGTTGGTCGGCTCGTCCAGGATCAAGAGGTTCGACGGCTTGGCCAGCGCGCGCGCCAGCATCAGCCGGCCGCGCTCGCCGCCGGAGAGCGCTTCCAGCGGCGTGCCGCGCTGCTCCTGCGCGAACAGGAAGTCCTTCATGTAGCCGATGACGTGCTTCGACTTGTCGCCGACCATGACGTGATCGCCGCGGCCGCCGGTCAGCGCCTCGGCCAGCGTCAGCTTCGGGTCGAGGCTTTCGCGATGCTGGTCGAGCGTCGCCATTTCGATATTGGCCCCGAGCCGCACCGAACCGGAGTCGGGCGGATCGTTGCCGATCAGAAGATGCACCAGCGTGGTCTTGCCGGCGCCGTTGGGACCTACGATGCCGAGCCGGTCGCCGCGCTGGATCCGGGTCGAGAAGCCGTCGACGATCTTGCGCTCACCGAACGCTTTCGCGATGTTCTTGGCCTCGATCACCAGCCGGCCGGACTTTTCGGCTTCGGCGGCGGCGAGCGTGGCATTGCCGGTGGTGCCGCGATAGTTGCGGCGCTGGTCTCGCAGCGCGTGCAAATTGCCGAGCCGCTTGACGTTGCGCTTGCGGCGGCCGGAGACGCCGTAGCGCAGCCAATGCTCCTCGTTGACGATCTTGCGGTCGAGCTTGTGCTGCTCGCGCTCTTCCTCCGCCAGCACCTCGTCGCGCCACGCCTCGAAGGCGCCGAAGCCGCGCTCGATCTGCCTGATCTGGCCGCGGTCGAGCCAGGCCGTGGTGCGCGACAAATTGGTGAGGAAGCGGCGGTCGTGGCTGATCAGCACCAGCGCGCAGCGCCGGCTTTCCAGTTCGCCCTCGAGCCATTCGATGGTCGGCAGGTCGAGATGGTTGGTAGGCTCGTCCAGCAGCAGGATATCGGGCGAGGGCGCCAGCACCCGGGCAAGCGCCGCGCGGCGCGCCTCGCCGCCGGAGACGTGCGCGGGATCTTCCTCGCCGCTGAGGCCGAGCTGTTCGAGCAGATAGCGCGCCTGGTAGTGGTCGTCGCCGGGGCCGAGGCCGGCCTCGACATAGGCGAGCGTCGTCTTGTGGTCGCCGAAGTCCGGCTCTTGCGGCAAATAGCGGATGGTGGCGCCGGGCTGCACGAAACGGCTGCCGGCATCGGGCTCGACCAGGCCGGCCGCGATCCGCAGCAGCGTCGACTTGCCGGAGCCGTTGCGGCCGATCAGGCAGACGCGCCCGCCGGCGGAGACCGAGAGCTCGACGCCCGTCAGCAGCGGCGTGCCGCCGAAGGTCAGGCTGATGTCCTTGAGCTGGATCAGAGGAGGCGGAGCCATCGCGCTAACCCTGCTCGCTCACCTGCGCCTGCTCGGCGCGGCGGCGCTGGATACGGCGGATGGTCTGGTCGAGCGTCGACAGGAAGGTCGAGCGGTCGCGCGGCGAATATGATTTCGGCCCGCCGGTGATCTCGCCCGACGAGCGCAGATCGGTCATCAGATTGCGCACCGCAAGCGTCATGCCGATCGACTGTTCGGTGAACGGCTTGCCGTTCGGCGCGATCACATCGGCGCCGGCCTTGACGCAGCGGCTCGCCAGCGGAATGTCCGCTGTGACCACCACGTCGCCTTCATGCGCGCGTTCCGCGATCCAGTCGTCGGCGGCATCCATGCCGGAACCGGCGGCAATGCGCTCGATCAGCGGATCCTGCGGCACGCGGATGAAATTGCCCGCGACCACGCTGACGGGCACGCCGAGCCGGATCGCGACGCGATAGATCTCGTCCTTCACCGGGCAGGCGTCGGCGTCGACATAGATGCGGGTGGGAGCAGGGGTTTCAGTCATCGATTCCAGGGTTGGCAGGCGCGGCCTGCGTGTACTCCATCGGGCGGAAAATTGCGAGCAAAACGAGAGGCTTGTCACGCTGACCGGTTCGACTACGATTGCCTGAGAAAAACAACGGAAATAAGGGGAAACCCCATGGATTCGAAGACGGCTTCGCTGACCTACCGCGTCTCGGCGTACAACACCTCGAAACTGTCGGAGAACAAGATCCACGACGACACGGTGGCGCGAAAGTTCGGCTTTTCCGGCGGGCTGGTGCCCGGCGTCGACGTGATGGCCTACATGATGCACCTGCCGGTCGAGAAATGGGGCCGCGACTTCCTCGCGCGCGGCCTGATCGAGGCGCGCTTCGTCAAGCCGGTCTATGACGGCGAGATCGCGGAGTTGACCGGCCAGGAGACCGGCAATGGGTTGACGATCGAGCTCCACAGCCGCGGCGAGCTCTGCGCCACCGGCACCGCGTCGCTGCCGGCCTCCGCGCCGAAATTCGTGCTCGATGACTATAAGCAGGTCGCCGCGGTCGCCGAGCGCAAGCCGGTCAGCGCCTCGTCCTATGAAGAGGGCAAGTGGCTCGGCACCATCCCGCGCGACTGGTCGGGCGATGCCGCGAAGGAGTATCTCGCCGATATCAGGGAGACCGACCCGATCTACTTGCGCGAAGGTCTCGGCCATCCCGGCCTGCTGCCGCGGGTGATGAACAAGGTGCTGGTCGACAATGCGATCCTCGGGCCCTGGATCCATGTCGGCACCCGCATGCAGCTGCTGTCGGCGGGCAAGATCGGCGACGAGCTGACCGCGCGCGCCAAGGTGACCGGCAATTACGACAAGAAGGGCCACCGCTTCGTCGAGCTCGATGCGCTGGTGCTCGGCAACGGCGTGCCGCTCGCGCATTGCTGGCACATCGCGATCACCCAGCCGCGCGAGCAGGCCGCGGCGTAACACGATCCGTCATTGCCGGGCTTGACCCGGCAATCCATCGCTGTTCGGAAAATTCTTGCGCAGATTGATGGATGCCCGGGTCAAGCCCGGGCATGACGAGTGGAGATTTGAGGCAAGCTCTTGCACCACCCGCAACTGTCATACCCCGCGGATGCGGGGTATCCTGTACGCCGCGGCTTCTCGGCTTAGCCACTGCTCTCTCTGGAATACTGGATCGCCCGCTTTCGCTGGTGATGACAGCGGTGAGTGACGATGAAGCGGCGACCCTACGCCGCGCTCGCCTTGGCGTCCTGGATCGCGCGCCAGACGCGTTCCGGCGTCAGCGGCATGTTGATGTGCTTGATGCCGTACTCCGACAGCGCGTCGACCACGGCGTTGACGATGCAGACGAGGCTGCCGGCGCAGCCGGCCTCGCCGCAGCCCTTGGTGCCGAGCGGGTTGGATTTCGCCGGCGAGGGATGATCGCCGACCAGCATCGACGGCACGTCGCCGGCGCGCGGCAGCGCGTAGTCCATGAACGAGCCGGTGATCGGCTGGCCGGAGGCGTCGTAGCTGACTTCCTCCATCAGCGCCTGGCCGATGCCCTGCGCGACGCCGCCATGCAGCTGGCCCGCGACGATCATCGGATTGACCACGACGCCGAAATCGTTGACCGCCGAGTAGCGCACGATCCGCGTCACGCCGGTGTCGGGATCGATCTCGACCTCGGCGACGTGGCAGCCGTTCGGGAAGGTCGACGCCGTCTCCTTGGTGGCGTGATCGACGTCGAGCGTCTCCGGCGTGCCTTCCGGCATCTTGCCGGCGCGCATCCGCTCGGCGAGCTCCATGATGCCGATCGAGCGGTCGGTGCCGGCGATGGTGAAGCGGCCGGCGCCGAATTCGATGTCGGCCTCGGAGGCCTCCAGCATGTGCGCGGCCGCCTTCTTGCCCTTCTCGACGACGAGTGCCGAGGCCTCGACGATCGCTTGCCCCGTTGCGGTGATCGAGCGCGAGCCGCCGGTGCCGTTGCCGAAGCGCACCAGATCGCTGTCACCCTGTTCGAGGGTGATCTTCTCGAAGGGCACCCCGAGCTGGTCGGACAGCACCTGCGCGAACGGCGTGGCGTGGCCTTGGCCGTAATCCAGCGTGCCGGTGGTGAGCTTCACCGAGCCATCGGGCTCGAAGCTGATCTTGCCGAGCTCGCCGCTCGGCGGCGCGGTGACCTCGAGATAGGAGCCGACGGCGATACCGCGCAGCTTGCCGCTCTTCTTGCTCTCCTTCTTGCGCTTGGCGAAGTTCTCATAGTCGGAGATCTCCAGCGCCTTCTGGAACACACCGGCGAAATCGCCGCTGTCATAGGTGACGCCGGACGCCGCCGGGAACGGCAGCTGCGACGGCTTGATGAAGTTGCGCTTGCGCAGCGTGAAGCGGTTGATGCCCATCTCGTCGGCGGCCGCATCGATCAGCCGCTCCATGTAGTAATTGGCCTCGGGCCGGCCGGCGCCGCGATAGGCGCCCATCAGCGTGGTGTTGGTCAGGACCGTCTTGATGTCGACGCCGAGCAGCGGTGTGCGATAGACGCTGGCGAGGTTCTTGCCGGTGTTGAGCGACAGCGGGCCCGGCGCGACGCCGGTGATGTAGGCGCCGAGATTGCCGTAGCCGGATAGCCGCACCGCGAGGAACTTGCCGTCGGCATCGAGCGCGAGCTCGGCATGGATCAGCTGCGCGCGGCCCTGGCTGTCGGAGAGGAAGCTGGTCGAGCGCTCGTCCAGCCACTTCACCGGACGGCCCAGTTCACGCGCAGCATGCGCGATGCAGGTGTATTCGGGATAGTTGAGGTTCTTCATCCCGAACGAGCCGCCGACATTGCCGGTGAGGATGCGGACCTTGTCGGCGGGCACGTTGAGCAGGCGTGCCAGGATCGCCTTGTTGCCGGAGACGCCCTGGGTCGGCACCTGCAGCGTGAAGCGTTCGGTTTTCTTGTCGTAATGGGCGAGGGCGACGCGCGGCTCCATCGAGACCACGGCGACGCGGGTGTTGACGATGTCGAGCTTGGTGACGTGCGCCGCGCCGGCGAACGCCGCCTCGATCTTGGCGGCGTCGCCATAGTGATAGTCGAGCGCGACGTTATCGGGGATGTCGTCGTAGAGCTGCGGCGCGCCGGGCCTGGCGGCTTCAGCTGCGTCGGTCACCGCGGGCAGCGGCTCGATATCGACCTCGACGGCCTCGGCGGCATCGCGCGCCTGCGCCGCGGTCTCCGCCACCACGAAGGCGACGGGATCGCCGACGAAGCGCACCTTGTCGGTCACCAGCGCGGGACGGTTGGTCTGCTTGAGCGGGGAGCCGTCACGGTTCTTCAGCGGCAGGCCGCAGGTGAAGGGGTTGTAGCCGGCGGCCGCAAGGTCGGCGCCGGTCCAGACCCCGAGCACGCCCGGCATCGCCCTGGCGGCCGCCGTCTCGATGCCCTTGATGATTCCATGGGCATGCGAGGAGCGAACCATCCAGCAAGTGGCCTGGCCGGGCAGCGAGAAATCGTCGGTGTATTTGCCCTTGCCGCGCACCAGGGTGTCGTCCTCCTTTCGTCGAACAGGCTGTCCGACACCGTATTTTTGCAGTGCGATAGCGTTTTCGAGGGAGGCAGGCGGCGTGTGATCTTGCATCGAAAATGACCTGAAATGCCCGGATTTGCTGGAGTTTGGGGGCGCTGAGGAGATAACGCACACCCCCCTTAACGACAACGCCCGATTGGGCATGGACCCAATGTGAACGGAGTTTGCGTAGGGCTTTGACGCTGCTAAAGTTTCCGTGAACGATAATTATTCGGCGGGCCTTTTGGTCCCGTGGAAAGACAGTTTTGATGAACGACCATGTGCGGCTTTGCGACGGCCCTCCGGCCAGCGAAGCCCCGCCAGGGTTGGTTGCGGCAGCGGCGGAAAGTGGCGTCTACGCCGCGCTGGACCTTGGCACCAACAATTGCCGGCTGTTGATCGCCTGTCCCACCGGCGACGGGTTCCGCGTGGTCGATTCCTTCTCGCGGATCATCAGGCTCGGCGAGGGCATCGCCGCCACCGGCTCGATCAGCGAGGCTGCGATCGAGCGTGCCATTGCCGCACTGGCCATCTGCAGCGACAAGATTCGCTATCGCAAGGCGCGCCGGCTCCGCCTGATCGCCACCGAGGCCTGCCGCGCCGCCGGCAATGCCGAGAGCTTCCGCGCGCGGGTGGCGGCCGAGACCGGCATCAAGCTCGAGGTGATCGATCGTGAGACCGAGGCGACGCTCGCGGTGATCGGCTGCTCGCCGCTGCTCGATCCGAAGGGGCGGGGCGCCATCCTGTTCGATATCGGCGGCGGCTCGACCGAGCTGGTGCGGATCGAGCGCGACCCCAACGCGCCCGACGCGGCGCCACGCATCAAGGCGTGGATGTCGATCCCGCTCGGCGTCGTCACGCTGGCCGAACATTTCGGCGGCAAGAACGTCACCAGGGATATGTATGCGCGGATGATCGATGAGGTTGCGCGGCACGTCGCGCCGTTCGCGGCCGAGCATGGCAAGGATCTGCGCGACATGCACATGCTCGGCACCTCCGGCACCGTGACCACGCTCGCCGGCGTGTTCCTCAACCTGTCGCGCTACGACCGCCGCCGCATCGACGGCATCTGGATGAACGATTGCGACGTCACCGCGACGATCCAGAGGCTGCTCGGCATGAGCTATGAGGCGCGCGTCAACAACAACTGCATCAGCGTCGAGCGCGCCGATCTGGTGCTCGCCGGCTGCGC
Organism: Bradyrhizobium sp. BRP56; assembly: GCF_020194035.1. Lineage (NCBI taxonomy): Bacteria > Pseudomonadati > Pseudomonadota > Alphaproteobacteria > Hyphomicrobiales > Nitrobacteraceae > Bradyrhizobium > Bradyrhizobium sp. BRP56. The sequence goes on along the minus strand of NZ_JADYVV010000003.1, from coordinate 183,698 downwards.
GATCCTCGATGCGATCCGCAACGCGTTCCCGATGCCGCGGCTTCGCGTTGCCGATCGCGGCCTGCGCGAAGGCATGCTGGTCGAGATGATGCGCGAGGACGGCGCGCTGCGGGCGTGCTAAAGCTTCCCTTGCCTCGCCCCGCTTGCGGGGAGAGGCCGGATTGCATGTCAACGCAATCCGGGTGAGGGGCACTCTCCACGAGCGCATCTCTCACCTTCATTGCCGAAGCAGCCCCTCACCCCAACCCTCTCCCCGCAAGAGCGGGGCGAGGGAGAAGAGAAAATGAAATGGCGAAAGACACCACCGGGCGGCTGCACGTCACGGTCAAGAGCGGCGGCAAGCGCAAGCTGTCGTCAAAACTCTGGCTCGAGCGCCAGCTCAACGATCCCTACGTCGCCAAGGCCAAGGCGATGGGCTACCGCTCCCGCGCAGCTTTCAAGCTGCTCGAGATCGACGACAAATACCGTCTGCTCAAGCCGGGCATGACCGTGGTCGACCTCGGCGCGGCGCCCGGCGGCTGGAGCCAGATCGCGGCCAAGCGGACCGGTGCTGTCGACGGCAAGGGCAAGGTGGTCGCGATCGATCTCTTGGAGATGGGCGAGATTCCCGGCGTCACCTTCGCGCAGCTCGACTTCCTCGACCACGACGCGCCGGAAAAACTGATCGCGATGATGGGTGGCCGCGCCGACATCGTGATGTCCGACATGGCCGCCAACACCACCGGGCATCGCAAGACCGATCAGCTGCGTATCATCGGCCTGGTCGAGACCGCCGCGCATTTCGCCGGCGAGGTGCTCAATCCCGGCGGCACGTTCCTGGCAAAAGTGTTCCAGAGCGGCGCCGACGCCGAGTTGGTGGCGCAGCTGAAGCGCGATTTCGCGACCGTCCGCCACGTCAAGCCGTCCGCCAGCCGGCAGGATTCGTCGGAGCGCTATGTGCTGGCGACGGGATTTCGCGGGCAGCAACAGCCGTCATTGCGCGGGGCGTAGCGGCGACGCGTTCGCCGAAGCCTCCGCGAAGGCAATCCAGATCCCTCATGGGGCCCGGCCGGAGCGCTGCCCGGTACGCGAGCGCGTCCCGAGCTGACCTGAATCCATTGGAACTCTTTCCGTTACGGCGTATTCTATCTTCCCGGCGCGGTCAGTTCGTTGCGTGTTTCGGCCTGGCGCCATGACAGGTTTGTGCAGCGAGCCGCGCCTCCGTCTTGCGGAGCTCTTCCGTGATGGAACGCAGGTCGAGCATAGGTAATCGCCTTCTGGCGGCCTTGCCGCCCGCCGACCTTGATTTGCTTGCGCCTCATCTCCGCAAGATATCGCTCGAACGCGACGCCGTGCTGGTGCGGTCGGGCGACCTCGTCGAACAGATCTATTTTCCCTGCACGGCATTGATCGCGTTCGTTATGGACCTGCCGAACGGGCAGGCCGTTGCGACAACAATGATCGGCAATGAGGGTGCCGCCGGCATCCTGTCGACACTCAGGTCGATACGCTCGCCGATGACCGCGGTGGTTCGCGTCGCGGGCACGACGTGGCAGATTTCGCCGGCACGATTTCACGCCGCGCTCGCGCACAGTCACGCGCTTGGCAGTGCGGTACAGCTCCATATGCGGTCGTTGCTGGTCCAGTTCCAGCATATCGCGGCGTGCAATGCGCTCCATTCCGTGGAGGCCCGCCTGGCCCGGTGGCTGTTGCAGGTTCACGATCAGATCGGCGACGACGCGCTGCCGCTGACGCAGGAGACGCTATCGGAATTGCTGGGCGTGCGACGAACGACCGTGACCCACGTCGTGCACAAGCTTCGCGCCTCGGGCGCAATCCGCTCCAACCGGCGGAGCTCGATCGAAGTCGACAGGCCGCGGCTCGAAACCGCGGCCTGTGAATGCTACGAGATCATGCGCGGCAGGATCGACCGCATCGTATCCGCGGAAGGGATGAGGTCGTCCGGTCACGGCGCGCCGCCACATGGACCTCGGCGTTCGCACGCCGGACCATGGACCAATGGCGACAAGGTTCATGCACATACGCGCGGCGCGGGTGCTGAGCGATCACGAAGCCATTGATTGCGGTTGCAACGCAGACGCGGATGTCAGGACGCCTTGCGCAATTCGTGCTCGGGTTCGTGCACCCACGCGTCCCTGGCGAACCATTCGTGATTGGTCCGACAACTCGTGCAATAGCTGCGCGAAAAGAACACGGTGCTGCACCGGAACGTCTCGCGGTCGGATTTCATGCCGGTATTGATCGCACGTCCCGTCCGCGGGCATTTGATCATGATGACGCCCATCTTGGTCCTCCTCCAATGTCAGGGATTGCGGGTCCCGCGCACCGTCGGCTGGACCGCGCCTCTTCTGATCGGAGACGCTTGGTCCAGCCGGCCTGGGAGCGGGGGGGGGGGGCGGCTCCTCAGGAAGGTGTTTTCAGGGCCTTTGCAAAGCTCTTCTTGATCGGCTCGGAGGTCTCGGTCGCAACCTTCTTCGCGATCTCCCAGAGCTCCTTGTTCTGCGCGGTCGTCGCTTCGAAATTCTTGCGGCCGTGATTGGCCGAAAGCTGGATGACTTCCGACAGCGATCTGGTGCCGGCGAGTTCGGATATGAACGCGAGGGCCGAACTGGCGTTGGAATGCGAGATCTCGATCACCTTGGCTGCGTAATCCGCGGCGCCCTTGGCGTTGACCGCATATGCTTCCTTGAGCAGGACGGAGATTTCCTCCGAAGCTTCCTTGGCCTTCTCGAACTGTTCTCGGGCACGCCTTGCATTTTGTTCGGCGATACCCTGAAAGGCCTGAGGCAACGCGAACAGGGGCAGGCCAAAGCCGCCGGCTTTCGGATTATCGCTCACTTCATTCGTATGGACGTCACTCACTGGCTCTGATCCTTTCAAGCGAAACCAGATCAAGGAAAATCCGCGCCTCGCGGTGCACGGACGCTGGGGAAGCGCACCTGGAGCGCTTCCTTCCACATGGCTTTTTGCTGAATGCCGGGTCACCGCGTGCCCGCTTGAGCCGGACTATGCAGGATCGGCGGCGTAGCTTCCGTTCGCTTTCTGACTCTCGCGGAGATTTTTTTCCGGGACGAAACGGCCGTCGTATCGTGCCACCGCGGGGCGTTCAGCCACCGATCGCGGCGGTGGCGCGGCCGGTGCAGCTGGACATCTCGACCGCTTGCGTCAGGACGGTGCGTGGTCAGGTGTCATCCTGATCGGAAGGCGCGCAGCACGACATTTCGGCGCGACTGCTTGGAACCTCGGTGCGTAGCTGGAGTCGACTCCTTTGCTCCCGGCCAATGCCCCCCAAGCCCACCGGGAGAAAACCCCAACTGGGTTGGCGGCCTTGGTGCAGCGTCAGGTTTCGCGCACTGGGGCCGTTTCTTGGAGGACTGGAAAATCGGGCGACGCAAGCGCATATTTCCCAGATGGCGACCATTGTTCAATGCAATTGCGGCGCCGAGTACAGACGCACCGAAGAGAAGTTCTTGGTGCCGCATACGGGTGATGCGATCTGCACGGTCTGCGGAGCAGCGCTGGAATCGTGGCTGGAAGCGACCCACGTTCCCACTTACGAACTGATCGAACGTCCGGATCGAGGACAGCCAGGCGGAATGACCGGCCACCCCTGATGGCATGGTCGTGACCTGACGGCGACTCGCGGTGTCCGTGCCTCGGGAACGGCTCGTTCGACCGACTAGCCGAGCCGCTGATCGCGCGCGTTCTGGGTGTCCTCGGTCGCGACCTTGACGGCTTCGGTCGCGGCGCGCTTCTCGGCGCCCTTGCGGCTCGAGATGTCGATCGCCTTGCGACCGGCGATCTCGTTGCCGGCCTCAGCCGGCATCTGCCAGAAGAACCAGGCCGAGGCCGCCGAGATCAACGAGACCACGATGAAGGCCGGCGCGAACACGTCGGCGGAGAGCTCGGTCTGGTGATGCAGCGCCAGCGTGGTTTCAACCGAGAACGCGCCGACCGCGACGCCGGCGGACACCGCGAGCTGCTGGTTGACGCTGACGAGGGTGGTGGCCCGGCTCATCTGCGGCGCCTCGACCTCGGCATAGGCCACGGTGTTGATCGCGGTGAATTGCAGCGAGCGGAAGAAGCCGCCGACCACCAGGATGGTGAAGATCAGCATCAGCGGCGTCGAGATCGTGAACAAGGCGCAGGCGGCGAGGAAGGCCGAACTGACCACCGCGTTGACGGTCATCATGTTGCGGAAGCCGAAGGCGCGGATGATGCGCGCCGCCAGCGTCTTCATCCCCATGGCGCCGACCGCCGACGCAAAGGTGACGAGACCGGACTGGAACGGCGACAGGCCGAAGCCGACCTGCATCAACAGCGGCAGCAGGAACGGCAGCGCGCCGATGCCGAGCCGGAACATGAAGCCGCCGACGATCGACGCGCGCATGGTCGGCAGCCGCAGCAAGCCGAAATCGAGCACCGGCGAACCGGTCCGCCGTGCGTGGATGACGTAAAGCGTCATCGAGACCGTGCCGACACCGACCAGCGCGGCGACGATCGGCCACGGCAGCAGATTGAGCCCGGCCACCGACAGCCCGAAGGCGATGCCGGCGAGGCCGATCCCGGCCAGCACCAGTCCCACGAGATCGAAGCGCTCGGGATCCTCGCTCTTGATCGGGTCGATGTATTTCAGCGCCAGGAAGATGCCGAGCAGCCCGATCGGGATGTTGATCAGGAAGATCCAGTGCCAGGAGAAATAGGTGGTGATGAAGCCGCCAAGCGGCGGCCCGATCACCGGGCCGATCAGCGCCGGGACCGTCACCCAGGCCATCGCGTTGACCAGCGCGCTCTTGTCGACCGAGCGCAGCAGCACCAGTCGCCCGACCGGGGTCATCATCGCCCCGCCGAGGCCCTGCAGGATGCGGGCGAACACGAAATCGGTCACCGAGGATGACAGCGCGCAGCCGATCGAGCCCAGCATGAACACGCCGACGGCGCCGGCAAACACGATGCGGGCGCCGAAGCGGTCCGCGGTCCAGCCGCTCGCCGGGATGAACACCGCGAGCGACAGCAGGTAGGAGGTGATCGCCAGTTTCAGCGTCAGCGGGCTGGTGCCGATATCGGCGGCGATCGCGGGCAGCGAGGTCGCGATCACCGTGGAGTCCATGTTCTCCATGAACAGGGCGGTGGCCACGATGAGCGGGATCAGGCGTTGCTTGTTCATCAAAATAGGACAGCTGTGCTGAAAAGGCGGGCGAGCGGGCCATATCATCCTGCCCTCGGCCACGCTATTGCGGAACCGGCCAAACGCCCTAAATCCTGCGTGACGCTGGTATGCATCCGCCCGTGTCCAAAGGTTCGCCGTGATCTACGTCCTTGCCGCTCTCCTGCCGCCAATCGGACTGCTCCTGAACGGACAGCCGTTTTCGGCCATCTTTAATCTGGTCCTGATCGTGTTTTGCGCGGTTTTCGGGCTGTTTTTCCACGTGTTGCTGCTGGTGCCGTCGGCCCATGCCGTGATCGCGGTCCACATGAAGCGCGAGGACCGGCGCCATCGCGAAATGGTCGAAGCGATCCGCCGCCATGGGCCGCCGCCGGGTTACCGGGCGCCCTGAACCGGCCCCCTAAAAAGGCCTGTGCATGGCTGGCAAACACTTTGATTCGTCATGCCGCCATGCTATCGACCAGCGTCAACCCCACCGATGGGCGCCGATTCGACGGTGACGCAGCGAGCGTCGCCGCAGGCGGCGTTCATCCGTAAGACCATCGCGGCTGGGCCGCAGATAAAGGAGTTGGCAATGGCCACGGGATTTCCGGCTATCCGCGAAGCCTTCACGTTCGACGATGTGCTGCTGAAGCCCGGTTTGTCCGACGTGCTTCCCTCGGAAGTCGATATTCGCTCGCGCGTCACCCGCGCGATCTCGCTCAACATCCCGATCATGGCGTCCGCGATGGACACCGTCACCGAGGCGCGCATGGCGATCGCGATGGCGCAGGCCGGCGGTCTCGGCGTCATCCACCGCAACTTCGATCCGGAAGGGCAGGCCGCGCAGGTGCGGCAGGTCAAGAAGTTCGAGTCCGGCATGGTGGTCAATCCGCTGACCATCGGCCCCGACGCCACGCTGGCCGATGCGCTGACCCTGATGAAGGAGAACGGCATCTCGGGCATTCCGGTCGTCACCGGTGCCGCCAAGAACGTGCCGGGCAAGCTGGTCGGCATCCTGACCAACCGCGACGTGCGCTTCGCCAGCGATCCCCGGCAAAAGGTCTCGGAGCTGATGACGCACGAGAACCTCGTCACGGTGCGCGAGGGCGTCGGCCAGGACGAGGCGAAGCGGATGCTGCACAAGCATCGCATCGAGAAGCTGCTCGTCGTCGACGACCAGTATCGCTGCGTCGGCCTGATCACCGTCAAGGACATCGAGAAGGCGGTCGCCCATCCGCTCGCCTGCAAGGACGAGCACGGCCGCCTGCGCGTCGCCGCCGCCACCACGGTCGGCGAGACCGGCTATGAACGCACCGAGCGGCTGATCGATGCCGGCGTCGACGTCGTCGTGGTCGACACCGCGCACGGCCATTCGCGCCATGTGCTCAATGCCGTCAACCGCATCAAGCGGCTCTCCAACGCGGTGCAGGTGGTGGCCGGTAACGTCGCGACCGAGGGCGGCGCGCAGGCGCTGATCGATGCCGGCGCCGACTGCATCAAGGTCGGCATCGGCCCCGGCTCGATCTGCACCACGCGCATCGTCGCCGGCGTCGGCGTGCCGCAGCTTACCGCGATCATGGACGCGGTGGCCGCGGCGAAGAAGGCCGACGTGCCCGTGATCGCCGACGGCGGCATCAAATATTCCGGCGACCTCGCCAAGGCGCTCGCCGCCGGTGCCGACATCGCCATGGTCGGCTCGCTGCTCGCCGGCACCGACGAGACGCCGGGCGAAGTCTTCCTGTGGCAGGGCCGCTCCTACAAGGCCTATCGCGGCATGGGCTCGGTCGGCGCGATGGCGCGCGGCTCGGCCGACCGCTACTTCCAGCAGGACATCAAGGACACGCTGAAGCTCGTCCCCGAAGGCATCGAGGGCCAGGTGCCCTACAAGGGCCCGGTCGGCAATGTGATGCACCAGCTCGCCGGCGGTCTCAGGGCGGCGATGGGCTATGTCGGCGCCAAGGACATCAGGGATTTCCACGACAAGGCCGAATTCGTCCGCATCACCGGCGCCGGCCTGCGCGAGAGCCACGTCCATGACGTCACCATCACGCGCGAAGCCCCGAACTATCCGGGCGGGGTGTAGGCCCAAGCACCGTCATTCCGGGGCGGTCCGAAGGGCCGAACCCGGAGTCCCGGGAGTCCGGGACGCCATCATTCGCTAGGCGAGCCAGCGCTTGCGTCGCTTGTAGTGCTTCACATCGCGGTATGATTTTCGCTTCTCTCCGGCGACGCCAAGATAGAACTCCTTGACGTCCTCATTTGCGGCGAGCGCGTGCGCTTCGCCGTCCATCACCACGCGGCCGTTTTCGAGGATGTAGCCGTGGCTTGCATATCTGAGCGCCATATTGGTGTTCTGCTCGGCGAGAAGAAACGACACACCTTCCTTGGTGTTGAGATCCTTCACGATCTCGAAGATCTCTTCGACGATCTGCGGCGCGAGGCCCATCGATGGTTCGTCGAGCAGGATCATCTTCGGGCGTGACATCAGCGCGCGGCCAATCACGCACATCTGCTGTTCGCCGCCCGACGTATAGCCGGCGGTGGAACTGCGTCGCTCTTTGAGGCGGGGGAAATAGGCGTAGACACGTTCAAGGTCCTGCGCGATCGCGAGCTTGCCGTCCGTCCGCGTAAAGGCGCCGGTCAGGATGTTCTCCTCGACCGTCAGATGGGGGAAGGCACGCCGCCCCTCCATCACCTGGATGCAGCCGCGTCGCACCACGTCGTTTGGCGACAGGGATTTCACCTCGACGCCGTTGAACAGGATCGAACCCTTGGTGACCTCGCCGCGCTCCGCGTGCAGCAGATTGGAGACTGCCTTCAGCGTCGTCGTCTTGCCGGCGCCGTTGGCGCCGAGAAGCGCAACAATGCCGCCTCGCGGGACGTCCAGCGAGACGCCCTTCAACACGAGAATGACGTGATCGTAGACAACCTCGATATTGTTAACCGATAAGATCAGAGCTGCCGCTTCCGTCGCAGCGGTGACGACCTTGGCGATTGACATGCGCAGACCTCCAAACTGAGCAGGGGCTGGGATCCGGGAGCAGGCAATCCTGCCTCCCGGATCACTCGCACGGGTCAGGTTTCTTTCGCGCAGTCGCGCGGCTTGATCTTCTTCTCTGCGGCATACTTCGCGGACACATCGGCGACGAGCGGTTCGATCAGCGATTCGTCAGCCGTGTACCAGTCGGAGATCACTTTCCAACTCTTGCCATCCCATTGCTGGACGCGCCCGTAGCGCGCGCCTTCGTGGTCGGAGCAGGAAATGCTGACCGGCTTCAACATTCCCTCAAAGCCGAGCTCCTTGATTCGTGCATCGGTGAGTGTGAGGTTCTCGAGCCCCCAACGGACCTGCTCGCCCGTCAGCGGTTGCTTGCCGAATTTCTCTTGCGCCTTGCGGATCGCCTCTACGCCGAGCATGGCATTCGTGATGCCGCGGTTGTAGAGGACTTCGCCGATCTTGCCAGGTTCTGTCGAACCCTTTCCCTTGGCGTAGACGTACTTCTCTATGTCGGCGTGCGCGGGGAATTTTCCTGCGCCATGCTGAAGCATCAACGATTTGTAACCGCTGGCCTGATCGCCCGCCGGCGTCACATCCGGCTCTGCGCCTGACCACCAAACACCGATCATCTTGTCGCGCGGATAGGCGACGGCGGCTGCTTCCTTGATTGCCGTGCTGTTCATGACGCCCCAGCCCCAGACCAGAACATAGTCCGGCCGATTCTGGCGGATAGCCAGCCATTGCGACTTCTGCTCGACGCCGGGATGCGTGACGGGGATCGGCGTGAATTCAAAGCCGTACTTCTGCGCCAGCACCTGCAGCATCGGAATTGGCTCTTTGCCATAGGGGCTGTCATGGTACAGCAGCGAAATCTTCCTGCCCTTCAGCTTGTCGAAGCCGCCGAGTTCCTTGGCGACGTGCTGGATCGCGATGTCGGCCGCGGACCAATAAGTGCCAAGCAATGGAAAATTATATGCGAACACCGCGCCGTTCTTGGAATCGGCACGGCCATACCCCATCGTAATGATCGGGATTTTGTCAGCCGCGGTCTTTTCGGTGAGTGCGAAGGTGATTCCGGTCGACAGCGGATTGATGAAGGCCGCGCCGGTTGGTCCTTTGCTCTTGAGACGCTCGTAACACTCCACTCCCTTGTCGGTCGCGTAACCCGTCTCGCATTCCTCGGTCAGAATCTTGATGCCGTTGATGCCGCCGTCACGTTCATTGATCAGGTTGTAGTAGTCTACCACGCCGTTTGCGTAGGGCGCGCCGTTCACAGCGTACGGTCCGGTCCGGTAAGACAGAATTGGGATGAACTGTTCGTTTTGCGCTGCGGCCGGTGCGCTAAGCGCCGCTCCGGCCAAGGCGGTCGCGAGTGTCAGTAACCTGCGTGCAATACTTGCCATATTGATATCCTCCTTGCGGTACTTCCTTCCTCTCCGTTGTCGGCGGCCGCCATCCGCATTGCGATCAAGGCACGATCGCTGCCTCAATAGGGAAACGGCCAAAGTCTGAGCTTCTCCTTGCCGATCGAGATCAGCCGGGCGAAGCCATGGGGTTCCTTGATGAGCAGATAACAGATCAAGGATCCGAAGATGATGAACTGGAGGTGAGTGATCGTTTGCGTCGACAGTGGCAGACCGAGCTTGGTCGGAATCACATTCAGCATGATCGGCACGATGAGGATGAACGCTGCTCCGATGAACGAACCCATGATCGAGCCGAGCCCGCCGATGATGACCATGAACAGAAGCTCAAGCGAGCGGTCGATCGAGAACGCAAGCGGCTCCCATGAACCGAGGTAGACGAACGCCCAGAGCGCACCCGCCACCCCGATGATGAACGAAGAGACTGCGAAAGCCGTTAGTTTTGCATAAAGCGGCCTGATGCCGATCAGCTCGGCGGCGATATCCATGTCGCGGATCGCCATCCACTGCCTGCCGAGATTGCCGCGCACGAGATTTTTCGCCAACACCGCCATCACGGTCACGACGGCCAGGCACAGCAGGTAGCGCTCGACCGGCGAGCGAACGACCATACCGAAGAAATCCAGTTCCGGCGCATTCACTGATCCCGACGGGGCGTAGTTGGTGAACCACGGGATCCGCAGGAACGCCCAATCGAAGAAGAACTGCGCGGCGAGCGTTGCGACCGCCAGGTAGAGACCCTTGATCCGCAGACTGGGAATGCCGAACAGGATTCCGGCACCCGCCGCCATGAACCCGCCAAGCAGAATGGATGCCAGCACGGGCAACGGTGGGATCGCGATCGCGAAGCCGAGCCAGGCAAGCGGGATATGAACGCCGGTCGCCAGCTTGTAGGCGGAATAGGCGCCGATGGCCATGAACGCGCCGCTGCCGAGCGAGATCTGGCCGCAATAGCCGACGAGAATGTTTGTCCCGATGGCGGCGAGCGCCAGGATGAGGAAGGGCAGCAGGATGGCCCACAACAGATAGTCGGTGCCGAACGGCCAGATCCGGAAGGTGGCCAGCAGCGGCACGCCAATGAAAGCAATTCCGAGCAAGACAGCGAGGGCGATACGATCCTGCCGGATCGGGAAGATCGCCATATCCTCCGCATAGGTCGCCTTGAACTGGCCAGCTTCGCGATAGAGCACAACGACCTCCTTGCCTCAGACGCGTTCGATGATGCGCTCGCCGAACAGGCCCTGCGGCCGCAGGAGCAGCACCGCCAGCGCCAGCACGTAGGCAAACCAATATTCGATGCCGCCGCCGATGGCCGGCCCGAGATATACCTCTGCGAGCTTCTCACCCGCCCCGACAATGAGCCCGCCGACGATGGCTCCGGGAATCGAGGTGAGGCCGCCGATGATCAGGACCGGCAAAGCCTTCAGCGCGAGAAACGTGATGGAGAACTGCACGCCAAGCTTGGTCCCCCACACGGTCGCCGCGACGAGCGCAACGAGGCCGGCAACGAGCCAGACCACGAACCAAATCCAGCTGATTGGAATCCCGATCGAATGCGCGGCCAAATGGTCGTCGGCCACGGCTCTGAGCGCGCGACCGGTCTTGGTACGCTGAAAGAAGACCGCGAGGCCGGCGACCAGGACGCCCGCGATCAATGCGCCCCAGACATCCAGCTTGTTGACCAGAATCCCGCCCGGGAACAGGCCTTCAAACAAGAACCAGGCGTCGGTCGGGAACAGCCGGAGCGGGTAGACATCCGATCCGAAGATCATCTCCGCGGCGCCCTCGATAACGAATGTCACGCCGATCGTCGACATGAACAGCGTCAAGCCATCCTGATTGACCAGAGGTCCGATCACGAACCGCTCGATGAGCCAGGCGGTTGCTGCCATGATCACGGCGGCAAAGCCGATCGCGAGGATGACCGCGACCCAAAGCGGAAGGCCGTTGGCGACCAGGAGGTCGAGGGCGCGAACCAGCGCCAATCCCGCGAGCAACACCATTGCTCCCTGCGCATAGTTGAATACGCCGGATGCCTTGAAGATCAGCACGAAGCCGAGCGCAACCAGCGAATAGAGCACGCCGGACATCAATCCGCCGATCAGGACCTCGAGAAACTGACCCAGTGCGATCATGGACGCACCTCAATGCGCGACGCCAAGATATGCGTCGATCACGGCTTGACTTCTCTTCACTTCATCAGGCGTGCCGTCGGCGATCTTCACGCCGTGATCGAGCACCGCTACGCGGTCCGACAGATCCATGACCACGGCCATGTCGTGCTCGATCAGGGCAATGGTCGTGCCGTAATGGTTGTTCACATCAATGATGAACCGCGACATGTCCTCCTTCTCCTCGAGGTTCATGCCTGCCATCGGCTCGTCCAGGAGCAGAAGGTCGGGCTCCATCGCCAGGGCGCGACCGAGTTCGACACGCTTCTGCAAACCGTATGGCAGACGCCCGACCGGTACCTTGCGGATTGTCTCGATCTCGAGAAAGTCGATGATCTCCTCGACCTTGCGCCGATGCTCGATCTCCTCTGCGAGGGCAGGGCCATAACGCAGCAGCTGCCACAACAGCCCCCGGCGGACCTTCAAGGTGCGGCCTGCCATGATGTTGTCGAGCGCGCTCATGCCCTTGAACAAGGCGACATTTTGAAAGGTGCGCGCGATGCCGCCGCGCGCCGCCTCGAACGGCTGCATTTTGGACCGGGTCCTGCCCTTGAAGGTGATCGCGCCATGGTTGGGATGATAGAAACCGTTGACGACGTTCAGCATTGAGGTTTTGCCGGCGCCGTTGGGGCCGATGATGGCGCGAATTTCGCCTTTCTTGACGTTGAACGAGACGTTCCGCAGCGCCTTGACGCCGCCGAAGGCCAGTGCCACGCCCTCGACCTGCAGCAGGATTTCGTTGGCGTTTGGCGCTCTCATGCTGCTCTTCCCAGCGATTCTGCCGGACCGATGATTTGCATGTCGCGAATCTCGACTCGTGCCGCGATCGTGCCCTTCCGGCCATCCTCAAACGTGACTTCCGTGGAAATGTCGGCGTCATGCGCTCCGTTGTAGAGTGCCGTGACCAGCGACGCATAGCGTTCGGCAATGAAGCGGCGGCGCACTTTCTGCGTGCGGGTCAGCTCGCCGTCATCCGCGTCGAGCTCCTTGTGCAGAATGAGGAAGCGGCGAATCTGGGCGCCCGCAAGCACCGTTTCCCCGGCCAGGGAGCGGTTTACCGCGGCAACGTCTTTGGCGACCATGTCGTAGACCAGCGGATGCCCGGCAAGCTCCTGATAGGACCCGTAGGCGACGTTGTTGCGTTCCGCCCAATTCGCGACCGCGACCGGGTCGATGTTGAGCATGGCGCATACGAACTCTCTGGAGTCACCGAACGTGATCGCTTCCTTGATATTGGGATAGAACTTCAGCTTGTTCTCAAGGTACTTGGGAGCAAACATCGTGCCGTCAGCCAATCGACCGACGTCCTTCGCACGATCGATGATCTTCAGATGCCCGGTTTTCTCGTCGAAAAAGCCCGCATCGCCGGTCCTGACATATCCGTCGGACGTCGTCGCTTCCGCGGTCTTTGCCTGATCCTTGAAATATCCGAGGAACATGCCGGGCGAGCGAAACTGCACTTCGCCCGATTCCGCGATGCGGATGTCGACGTTGGGCGCCGGCGGACCAACCGTATCCGGGTAGATCTCGCCATCGGGTTGACACGTTACATAGAGGAACGCTTCGGTCTGGCCGTAGAGCTGTTTCAGGTTCAGTCCGATCGCGCGGTAGAACGCGAACAGATCCGGACCGATAGCTTCGCCTCCGGTGTATGCGACGCGCACCTGAGACAGGCCGAGAACGTTCTTGAGAGGCTCGTAGACCAGCCAGCGTCCCAGCGCATAGAGCAATCGGCCCGACAGCGGCACCGGACGTCCCGTCAAGACTTGCTCGCCATACCGCCGCGCGACGTCCAGAAAGTAGCTGAACAATCGCCGCTTGATCGGCGCTGCGTCCTCCATCCGGACCATCAGCCGCGTCAGCATGGCCTCGTAACCGCGTGGCGGGGCCAGGTAGAAGGTTGGTCCTATCTCATGCCGATCCTGCTCGATTGTGTTGCTGCTCTCGGGGCACGCCATGCAGAATCCGGCCACAAGGCCTTGTGCATAGCTGACGTAATGATCGCCCGCCCAAGCCAGCGGCAGATAGGCCAGCACCACGTCCTTGTCGGTCAACTTGTCGAACCGCGTGGTGTCGGTTGCAGCATCGATGCAGCCTCGCGCCGACAGCATGACGCCCTTGGGCGCGCCGGTCGTTCCCGAGGTGTAGAGGATGATCGCGATGTCCGAACCGTTGCCGGCCCGAATGGATTCATCGATCCGTTCGCCAAGTGCTGCGTCGGCTGCAAGCGCGGCGCGGCCGTCATTGATGATATCGCCGATTGCGATCAGTCGACCGTGGTCGTAGCCGTCGATTCCGCGCGGTTCGTCGTAGATAATCCTGTTGAGTTGCGGCAGTCGGTCGGACACCGACAGGACCTTGTCGACCTGCTCCTGGTCCTGCGCTGCGACCAGCGTCGCCTCGGCGTGAGCGAGAACAAAAGCAAGCTCATCAGCCACCGCATCGGAGTAGACTGGAACAGGGATTGCGCGGAGCGTCTGCGCCGCCATCATGGTCCAGTAAAGCTTGGGTCGGTTGGAGCCGACGACCGCGATTGTCTCGCCCGGCCGCAAGCCAAGCCGATGCAAGCCGGCAGCGTAGCTACGTACGATCTCGGCAACCTCAGCCCAGGTCCAGCTCTGCCAGATGCCGAGATCCTTGTGCCGGAACGCTGGCCGCGTGCCAAATTGTGCCGTGTTTCGCAGCAGCAATTTGGGAAACGTGTCATACGATCCGCCGCCGGCCATGTCGGTCTCGATCCAAAAACCGAAGCGTTGGTTCGCTCCTGTTATGGTGATGCCTGCTCCATTTTTGGGTAGCAGACATGCGAGTGCCGCATGGTCCGAGATTACAGCGAATCGCAAGTCCGACAAGGGCCAGATTGATGGATCGCGTTTTTGCCGCGGGCGCGCGCGGCAGAGATAGGTCTACCGGCTGCCAATTCGCCGAAGGTGAAGCCGGCCGCCACCAGACGGACATTGCGGCGCGAAGACGCTGATCGGCTCTCAAGAGGTAACTCCAATGCTTCGGAAGGCCTCACGTCCGTCGGGCGGTGCCGCGAAGCGGACCGGAGTCCTGCGCCACTCAGGTTTCGAGCGCGACCGGAAACCGTTTGCCGATTTGCTGCGCGGCCGCCCTCGTTGCGACCCATGGAGGGCCGCCTGACCGCTTTGCCGGATGGCGAGGTCGGATGAGGCGACTTGACTACGGCCGCTTCGTCTGCCGGTGGCGCGTCGTGACAAACTGCCGCCACCAGGGGGCCCTGCGAACCGCCGCGACGTGACGGTATCGCGTTGGCGCCAATGTGCCTGGCATGATGGCTGTCATTTCAAACAACATTTCAAACAACGCAACGCGAAGACAGCAAATCCATTTCCCTTGCGGGGAGGTGGATTGCATGACTACGTGTGCGCCACGAACCAATCATCCCAAGAGGAAATCATGTCCCAAGGAAAGCGCATCGTTCTGGCTTCGCGCCCGCACGGCGAGCCCACGTCGGCCAATTTCAGGCTCGAGGACTACACGCCGCCGGCACCGGGTGCGGGCGAGGTGTTGCTCCGCACCATCTGGCTGTCGCTCGATCCCTATATGCGCGGCCGCATGGCCGACGGTCCGTCCTATGCCGCACCGGTGCCGGTCGGAGGCGTGATGGAAGGCGGCACGGTGAGCGAGGTGATCGCCTCCAACAATCCCGGCTTTGCCAAGGGCGACATCGTGCTGTCGCGCGCGGGCTGGCAGACGCATGTGCTGTCCGACGGCAAGGGCCTTGCCAAGATCGATCCGAAGATCGCGCCGATCTCGACCGCGGTCGGTGTACTCGGGATGCCCGGCATGACCGCCTATACCGGCCTGCTCGAGATCGGCAAGCCGCAGGCGGGCGAGACGGTGGTGGTCGCGGCGGCGTCCGGCGCGGTCGGCTCGGCGGTCGGCCAGATCGCAAAGATCAAGGGGGCGCGGGCGATCGGCATCGCCGGCGGCAAGGACAAGTGTGCCTACGTCAAGAACGAGCTCGGCTTCGACGAGTGCCTCGATCACCGCGATCCCAATCTCGCGGCGAAGCTGAAGGAAGCCTGCCCGAAAGGCATCGACGTCTATTTCGAGAATGTCGGCGGCGCGGTGTTCGACGCGGTGTTTCCGCTGCTAAACGCGTTCGCGCGCATCCCGGTCTGCGGTCTGATCGCGCATTACAACGACACCGAAGCGCATGCCCCGAAATGGGCCGGCGCGATGATGCGCAACATCCTGACCAAGCGGCTGACCTTCCGTGGCTTCATCGTCAGCGACTTCGCCGCCATGCATGGCGACTTCCTCCGCGACATGTCGCAGTGGGTGCGCGAGGGCAAGGTCAAGTACAAGGAGTTCGTGACCGAGGGCCTGGACAGCGCGCCGGAGGCCTTCATGGGCCTGCTCAAGGGCGCCAATTTCGGCAAGCAGTTGGTCCGGGTCGGGCCGGACAAGGCTTGAGTTGAAGGCCCGGAAGCTCCCATTCCGCGCAACAAAGTATCAAAAGCGCCACAATGGCGGGGGATTTGGGGGCCTTTCGGCCCCCATTTGCTTGACGGAGACCCGCAGCAATTGATTCAGTATGGCTATATTTCAGGTGTAGCCATGATTTTTGAAGCTATTGTTGTCGGGGTCATTCTCCTCGCCGTCGGCTATTGGGCGACGATGTTCGTCATGGGCCGCCGCGACGACGTCTTGCACGGAAAATTCGTCGAGGAGCAGCCGGACACGACGCCGGTCCGCTTCATGCCGCACGTAGCTCGCGCACGGCCCGCGCCGGCGGCACCACAGCCCGACGGGGACTCGCTTCAGGCGCTGCTCACCGTGATCAAGCAGGACCTGCACGACGCGGCGCGGAGCTGACGCGGCTCAGGCCGGCTGCTTGCCGAGCAGCATGTCCAGGTCGACATCGACCTGGCCCTTCGCCCTGACGTGGCGGACCTCGAAACTGTCGGGCTGGAAGCGGTATTCGACGAGACCGGTTTCCTTGATGCCGATCACCTCCTGCCGCGCGTCGGAGATGATGAAGCCGGCCGAGGGCGCCCAGATATGTCTGACATGCTCGAACGTATAGTCGCGGCGCTGGTGCACATGGCCGCTGCCGACCAGGCGCCAATCGACCTTGCCGAACATCTCGATCAGGCGGCGGCGCGCCGGTTGCGGCACGAACCGGATCGCGGTCTCGGCGCGCTCGGCATCGTAGGGCAGGTCGAGATGGAGCGGCTTGTGCAGGAACAGCGCGATCGGCCTGCCGACCGCCTTGTCGAGCGCGCCTGCGAGCCAGTCGAACTGCTCGGCCTCGCTGTCGAGGCCGGTGTTCATGATCAGTGAATTCAGCCCGATGAAGCACCAGCCGGCAGCGTCGAAATGCCAGCGGTCCTCGCCGAGCACCGAGGTGAAGGCGCCGCGCGTCTCCTCGGTCGGCAATTGCGTCGGTGGCGCGCCGACCGCGGTCGGATTGTCGCCGATGTCGTGATTGCCCGGCAGATAGAGGCAATCGACCGGCAGCGCGTTGTGCAGCTCCTTGGCGAATGCGAGGTCGTCGCGGCTGGTCGGCCCGTCGAACGAGACGTCGCCGGAGTTGAGCACGAGATCGGGACGCGTCGCGTCGATGTGCTCGCTGACGCGATGAAAGTTGTCGATGAGCGGCTTGAAGCGGCGCGCGAGATGGGTGTCGGAGATCTGTGTCAGGCGAAATTGGGGCATGCATCGCTCCTTTCGGCCGGAGCATAGGTCGGCGCGAAGTCGGAACGATGACGATTTCGCCGTCTTATTCGATGCCTCGTTTGAAGCCCTGTTTGATGTGTTGTTTGGTTTTGCGCCTTTTGGGCGGCCGCTGATCGCCAGTTGCTGCACCGACGCCGGCGAGCCCGCCGTCACCGGGCACACCGCTTCCCGGGGCCGCGCTGTCGAGGATCGGGGTGATGATGCTTATCGCGTCAACCGTGAGGGGCTGAAACCGCCATTGGTCCTGGGAGTTGGTCACCCGGGCTCGG
Organism: Bradyrhizobium sp. BRP56; assembly: GCF_020194035.1. Classification (NCBI taxonomy): domain Bacteria; kingdom Pseudomonadati; phylum Pseudomonadota; class Alphaproteobacteria; order Hyphomicrobiales; family Nitrobacteraceae; genus Bradyrhizobium; species Bradyrhizobium sp. BRP56. The sequence goes on along the minus strand of NZ_JADYVV010000003.1, from coordinate 165,978 downwards.
ATCATGGTTCAACGGGTTACCGCGCACGCTTCATTGTGTTGGGGGCGCGTGGCGGCTAAGAGGGCGGCGGGCGCCCGCGGCTGAGGGAGATTTTTGATGTCGGTTCAAATGGTTCTGTTACCGGTCTTCATCCAGATCGGGATCACCTTCGTGCTGTTGTTCGCCATGGCGACGACGCGTACAAGGGCGCTGACGAGCGGCGAGACCAAGATCGCCGACATCGCGCTGCGCGAGCCGAACTGGCCGGCCCAGGCCACCAAGTTCGGCAACTGCTTCGCCAATCAGTTCGAACTGCCGATCCTGTTCTATGTCCTGATCGCTATTGCGCTGCCGCTGCGCCGTGCCGATCTGTTCATCGTGCTGATGTCCTGGGTGTTCGTGGTGACGCGGTTTGCCCATGCCGGCGTGTTCGTCACCTCCAACGACGTGCGGCCGCGCTCGCTCGCCTGGTTCGCCGGCGCGCTGGTGCTGGCGGCCATGTGGCTGTATTTCGCGCTCAGACTGCTGCTGCTGATCTGATGCGCCCAACCGAAAGAGATCAATGACCCCCGCTGCCCGGCTTTCCGCCGCGATCGAGCTGATCGCCACCATCGACGCACAGCGCATTCCCGCGGCGAAAGCGCTGAAGGAATGGGGCACCGCGCACCGTTATGCCGGCTCCGGCGATCGCGCCGCGATCTCCGGCCTGATCTGGGACGTGCTGCGCCGGCAATCCTCCGCGGCCTGGTTGATGGATGACGCCAGCGCCCGGTCGCGCGTGCTCGGCATGCTCAAGCTCGAACGCGGCATGGATATCGCCACGATCCAGGCGCTGTGCGACGGCGGCCGGTTCGCGCCGGATCCGCTGACCGCGACCGAGGAGGCCGCATTGGCCTCGCGCTCGCTCGAGGATGCGCCGGCGCATGTCGCGGGCGACTATCCGGACTGGCTCGATCCGCATCTGGCAAAGGTATTCGGCGACGACCGCGCGGCGGAAGCGACCGCGATGGCGAGCCGCGCGCCGCTCGATCTGCGCGTCAACACGCTGCGCGGCAAGCGCGAGAAGGTGCTGCCGCGGCTGTCGCATCTCGGCGCCAGGGAAACGCCGTGGTCGCCGCTCGGCCTGCGCATCGAGCTCGGCGCCGACGCGCGCAATCCGGGCATCCATGCCGAGGAGGATTTCATCAAGGGCGCCATCGAGGTCCAGGACGAGGGCTCGCAGCTCGCCGCACTGTTCTCGGCAGCCAAGCCGGGCGAGCAGGTGATCGACCTCTGCGCCGGCGCCGGCGGCAAGACGCTGACGGTGGCGGCGATGATGCAGGGCAAGGGCCGGCTGATCGCGACCGACAGCGACAAGCGCCAGCTTGCGCCGATCCATGAGCGGCTGTCGCGCGCCGGCGTGCACAATTGCGATGTGCGCACGCCGCGCGGCGAGGAGGAGGTGTTGTCCGACATCAAGGCGTCCGCCGACCTCGTGCTGATCGACGCGCCCTGCACCGGCACCGGGACCTGGCGCCGCAATCCCGACGCCAAATGGCGCATGCGCCCCGGCGCGCTCGAGGTGCGGCTGAAGGATCAGGCAGAGGTGTTGGAGCGCGCTGCGCCGCTGGTGAAAGGCGGCGGCCGGATCGCCTACATCACCTGCTCGGTGCTCTCGGAGGAGAACGGCGAGCAGGTCAGGGCCTTCATCGCGCGGCATCCGGAGTTTTCCGTGCAGCCGCCGGAGCAGACCGCAGCGGTGCTGTGGGACAAAGCCGAGCAATTTGCGGAGGCCGCATTGCTGTCGCCGGAGGGCTTGCTGATGACGCCACGCCGCACCGGCACGGATGGGTTCTTCGTCTCGGTGTTGAAGAAGGCGTAACGCTTCCCCCGCCGTCATTGCGAGGAGCTCGCGACAAAATTGCAGAGCAATTTTGCGCTGAAGCGACGAAGCAATCCATTTCTCCGCTTGCGGCACGATGGATTGCTTCGCGGAGCCTGTTTCATCGGGCGCGCGTTCGCGCGACCCGTTGGCTCGCAATGACGGGCGAGTCCACTACGTTTCGGAGCACGCACCAATCGGCACCGGCGTCCTGCTCACCACGATGACCCAGTACAGCAGCGCGCAGGCGCTGATCGCGGCACCCAGCACGCAGACGCCGGGCCAGCCGGCGGCCGCATAGGCCATCGTCGAGGTGATCGCGCCAAAACCTGTTCCGATCGAGTAGAACACCATGTAGCCGCCGACCAGCCGGCTCGCCGCGTCAGGGCGCGCGGCGACGATCAGGCTCTGGTTGGTGACATGGATCGCCTGCACCGCGAAGTCGATCATCAGGACGCCGGCCACGACCAGCCATAGCGAGGTGTTGAGGCAGGCGGCGATCGGCACCCAGCCCGCGAGCATCAGGATCAGCGACAGGCCCGTGGTGCGCTGCCCCCAGCCGCGATCGGCGAGCTGGCCGGAATTGCGCGCGGCGAGCGCACCGGCAAGGCCGGCGATCCCGAGCATGCCGATCGTGGTGTGCGACAGCGATAGCGGGGGAGCCGCGAGCGGCAGCACGACCGAGCTCCAGAACACGCTGAAGCTCGCGAAGATCAACAGCGCGAACACCGCGCGCTCGCGCAACACCGGCTCCTCGACGAACAGCATGGCGGTCGAGCGCAGCAGCTTTGCATAGGACGATCCGGCCATCGGCTGCGGCGCGTGCCGCGGCAGCGCGCGTGCCAACAGCGCCGCCAGCACCAGCGTCAGCGCGGCCGAGGTGAGATAGACCACGCGCCAGCCGCCGAGATCGGCCAGCGCCCCGGCGGCAAAACGTGCCAGCAGAATGCCCGAAACCACGCCGCTGGTGACGGTGCCGATGGTGCGGCCGCGGTCGGCCGGCGCCGCCAGCGTCGCGGCGTAGGCGACCAGCACCTGGATCACGACGGCGAGCAGCCCGACCAGCACCATGCCGACAAGCAGCACCGCGGCGTTCGGCGCGGCGCCGACGATGGTGAGCGCGATCGCCGACAGCACGGTCTGGCCGACGATCAGCCTGCGGCGGTCCCAGAGGTCGCCGAGCGGCACGATCAGCATCAGGCCGAATGCGTAGCCGACCTGGGTCAGCGTCACGACGCCGCCGATCACCGCCGGCGTGATGGAGAGATCCTGCGCCATGGTATCCAGCAGAGGCTGCGCGAAATAGATGTTGGCGACGCTCAGCCCGCAGGCGACGGCGAACAACAGCACGACGGCGGGAGACAGAGCGCGAGCCGTGGTGTGGCTGGGCCTGTTGTGCACCTTGTGATCGGCCTCGGCCGGTCCGGCCTTGGCCATGGTCTGGTTCGTCATCTTGCCTCCGCTGCAATTCGCAATCTGGTCTCATCATGAGACCAGTTGCGTCGGGCGCTGTCTAGTCCTATTTTAGGACCAGTTCGGAATCGTGATCGAGAAAGGTTGGCCGCGATGAAGCGGACCGCATTTGCCAAAGCGGAATGCCCGGTGGCGCGCGCGCTGGACGCGATCGGCGACTGGTGGTCGCTCCTGATCGTGCGCGACGCGTTCGACGGCCTGCGCCGGTTCGGCGACTTCCAGAAGAATCTCGGCATCGCCAAGGGCATGCTGACGACGCGGCTGCGCACGCTGATCGAGCTCGGCGTGCTCGAGCAGGTCGCGGCCTCCGACGGCAGCGCCTATCAGGAATATGTGCTGACCAGGCGGGGCCACGACCTGTTCCCGATCGTGGTCGGCTTGCGGCAATGGGGCGAGGCGCATCTCTTTGCGCGCGGCGAGCCGCATTCGGTGCTGCTCGACCAGGCCGGCCAGGCGGTCGGGCAGCTCGTGCTGCCGTCGAAGAGCGGCAAGCCGCTGAGCTGGGCTGACACCAAGGTGAGGAAGGTCGCTGCGCGGAGGCGGTGAGCGAAGGGCGGACTCTCTCCACGTCATTGCGAGGAGCGAAGCGACGAAGCAATCCATGTCTCGGCAAGCGGCGCGATGGATTGCTTCGCTACGCTCGCAATGACGGGGATGGAGCCGGGCCGTCGCCCTTCGAGACGCGCTACGCGCTCCTCCAGCGACAAAGGCGAAGCCTTTGCGCGGGGGTGACGGACGACGTGTGATCAATCCACAATAAACAGCGTCGCACCCGTCTTCGTCGATGAACGATGTGCGGCGTCGCCGAAGTCGGAGACCTGGTAGCTCATGCCCGGCTTCAGCGTGAATCTGCGGCCGTCGCGCAGCTCGGTGTCGAGCTCGCCCGCGACGACGTAGAGCACATGGCCGCGATCACACCAGTGATCGGCGGGATAGCCGGGCGAATATTCCACCATCCGGACCCGCAGCTCGCCGATGTTGAGCGTGCGCCACAGCGCCTGTCCGGTTTCGCCGGGATGCACTGAAGGCTCGAGCTGGTTCCAGTCGGTGACGGTGAAGGGCAGGGTCGGGATTTTCATGCGCGTGGTTCCTGATGTCGCGTCTTCCGCTTCTGTATCCTATCCACCGGCGTCATCCTGAGGTGCGCGCAGAGCGGTGCGCCAGCAGCGCTCGGCGGGCCTCGAAGGATGGGAAGGGGCCCGGGCTGTCGCCCTTCGAGACGGTCGCTTCGCGACCTCCTCAGGGTGACGGGCCGGGTTGGTTGATGCCACGATAACTCACCCCACCAGATGGTTCGCCGAGCCCTGCCGGATCTTCCCCTCGGCATCCAGCCGCAGATACTCGCAGATCTTCTTGCCGCGTTCGTTCTGGTAGAACACGACGACGCTGTCGGGCGAGACATAGAGGTCGATCAGCTCGAAATGCAGCTCGGGCAATTTCGCCAGCGCCGCGCTCCAATAGGCGCGCAAGCTGGCCTTGCCGCGCACGGTGCCTGACGCGCCGAAGCCGAGCGGCGGGATCCGGTCCGAGGTCATCTCGGCATCCTCGGCATACATCGCCAGCACCCGCTCGAGGTCGCGCGCGTTCCAGGCGGCGACCCAGTCGCGGCCGAGGGTTTTGAGGCGCGACGGGTCGTGAAAATCCGGCATTGGTTTCCTCCATGTGGCTTATGGCCAAATTAGGTCAATAATACTGACCTATATGGATTTGTCCATGCCCAAAGAAGAATGTGGGAGCCCCTTCGAGCGCGGTTGCGGGGGCGGGCGCCGTCGCGTATCTGCTTGCCATGACAGCCCAGCACACAGCCCAAGACACAGCTCAGGCGCCGTCGACGCCCTCCGTGGCCTCGGCGCATGACAAGATTCTGATTGTCGATTTCGGCAGCCAGGTGACGCAACTGATCGCCCGCCGCGTCCGCGAGATGGGCGTCTATTCCGAGATCGTGCCGTTCCAGAAGGCGGAGGCCGCCTTCAAGGAGATGAAGCCGAAGGCGGTGATCCTCTCCGGCGGCCCGGAATCTGTGCACGAGACCGGCTCGCCGCGCGCCCCGCAGCTGATCTTCGAGTCGGGTGTTCCCGTGCTCGGCATCTGCTACGGCCAGATGACCTTGGCGGCCCAGCTCGGCGGCGAGGTCGAGGGCGGGCACCATCGCGAGTTCGGCCGCGCCGATGTCGAGGTGAAGACCGACAGCCAGCTGTTCGACGGCATCTGGGGCCACGGCGAAAAGCACCAGGTGTGGATGAGCCATGGCGACCGCATCACCAAGATGCCGCCGGGCTTTTCGGTGGCCGGCACCTCGCCGAACGCGCCGTTCGCGATCATCCAGGACGAGACGCGCAAATATTACGGCCTGATGTTCCATCCCGAGGTGGTGCACACGCCCGACGGCGCCAAGCTGCTGCGCAACTTCGTGCGCAAGGTCGCGGGGCTGACCGGCGACTGGACCATGCGGGCGTTCCGCGAGGAGGCGATCGAGAAGATCCGCGCCCAGGTCGGCACGGGCAAGGTGATCTGCGGCCTGTCCGGCGGCGTCGATTCCGCCGTCGCGGCGGTCTTGATCCATGAGGCGATCGGCGACCAGCTCACCTGCGTGTTCGTCGATCACGGCCTGCTGCGGCTCGACGAGGCCAAGACCGTCGTCGACCTGTTCCGCAACCACTACAACATCCCGCTGGTCCATGTGGACGCGTCGAAGGAGTTTCTGGGCGAGCTCGAAGGCGTCACCGATCCCGAGGTGAAGCGCAAGACCATCGGGCGGCTGTTCATCGACGTGTTCGAGGCGGAGGCGAAGAAGATCGTAAATAAAGGTGAAGGTCCGGCCGAATTTTTGGCGCAGGGCACGCTGTATCCCGACGTGATCGAGAGCGTCTCCTTCACCGGCGGCCCGTCAGTGACCATCAAGTCGCACCACAATGTCGGCGGCCTTCCGGCGCGCATGAACATGAAGCTGGTCGAGCCCTTGCGCGAGCTGTTCAAGGACGAGGTGCGCGTGCTCGGCCGCGAACTCGGCCTGCCCGAAGTGTTCGTCGGCCGCCACCCGTTCCCGGGCCCCGGCCTCGCCATCCGCTGCCCCGGCGACATCACCAGGGAAAAGCTCGACATCCTGCGCAACGCGGATGCCGTCTATATCGACCAGATCCGCAAGCACGGCCTCTACGATGCGATCTGGCAGGCCTTCGCGGTGCTGCTGCCGGTGAAGACCGTCGGCGTGATGGGCGACGGCCGTACCTACGAATACGTCGTCGGCCTCCGCGCCGTCACCTCGACCGACGGCATGACCGCGGACTTCTATCAGTTCGACATGAAGTTTCTGGCCGAGACCGCGACGCGCATCATCAACGAGGTGAAGGGCGTGAACCGCGTGGTGTACGATGTGACGAGCAAGCCGCCGGGGACGATTGAGTGGGAGTAGGGAACCAGATCGTCAAACGACTCGGTGGCGTTTGATCACTTCGATCTCTCCCTCGCCTATATTGCTAATCATTGTCCTTGCGCGGTCGAGAAGCCAGTCAAAGCCGACCACTCTTAGGTTCTGCCGACGGCCATTCGCCCGATCAAGGTTTTGGCGCTGTTCAGTCGTGAGCGCAGTCTCTAGGCCAATCACAGCGAGACAGTCTGCTCTGCGATAGTTCGGAAAATGCATTCGCGCTTCGACGACGCGCTCTGATAGAAAGCTCTCATAGTCAAGCGTCTGCTTTTCAGCGTGGACTGTTTCGTGACTAAACTGGCCCCCCTTTGTCAAAAGCATCTTTCCGGGACACTCGATCTCTACCACTAGATAGCTGTCATCCGCTCTTCGGATCACGAAGTCAGGCTCCGCTGCACCATGGAAATCCGGCTGACTCCAAACCTGGACCGCCAGCGGATCAAGAAGCTGAGGGTATGTACAAAAAAACTCTTGAAACGCCGGCTCATCGTTCGCACGTGCTGTCAGCATGTGCTCGTACCGATCGAGTGCAGGCGGTCCAAATCGAAGCCATTTAGCGCTAATGGCGCCAACGAGATGCTGGACGAGCTCGGGCGCTGGCTCCTCAGGCTGCAGTTGTAGGTGCATGAATGATTGACTCAACGGAATGAGAAGGTCGTCGGTAGGAAGCGACATGACGAGTGAGCGCAACGCATAACGCGCTGCAGGCTTTGTTGTTGTCGCGTCAAACTTCGAATTTACGAGCGCTATGAACCTTGGATTAGTCATTAGCAGTTGGTTCACGGAAAGTCGGCCCGAAGCTCCAAGTACAGTAAATAGAGTGAGGGCCGCGGACTTGCTCTTCACGGTGCGGCCCTTAATGGCGATATCAACAATAACTTCGAACCCTTTTCGTCCCCAGGTCGTTAAGGCAGCGTAGGCAGGGAAGGTAATCGCAAGTTCATCTGCTGCCCGCGCTTCGACCTCAACGCGGTTTCGTGCCGCAAGACCACCGTCCGTGATTGCGTCCTGCAGCAACGCGTAAAAAGTATCGAAGTAGTTCACCAAGCACTCCCTGACTGTTTGGAGCCGTTTCCGATGGTGCAGCGCAGTGGTCTATCATCGTCGGCAACCGGCGCCATAGCGCCGAAGCCATCGATCACGTGGCTTTCTCGCGACTTGGGCTCACTAGCTAGAGGGAGAGTTTTGCTTCTCTCTCGTGCTAAACTCGGCGATCTTACCGGCTAATTGTTCAATTGTCTGTTTGTTAAGCTGCGCCCAAATGGTCGTGAACGCGAGGCTCACTGTTTGGGCGGGGATCAATCCTAATTTCGCGCCAAGTTGCGAGAAAAGCAGGTGAGTATCCTTGTTCGATCTGCGAATCTGTTGGCAAGCCTCCAAAACGCGATCGCTCTCGGCAAATTCTTGAAGAAGCGCGACGGACAACTTGCCTCCAATCTCGGGCCAGGCCTCGATGCAGCTATCGAATACGTATGCCTCAGGCGCATTGCCAGGAAGGCGAAAGATACCTTTGGTGGGATCGTCATCTTGTTTTGAATCTCCATCAATAACGCATACTGAAGGGACGGAGACCGACGGATTTGCGTTGTGATAGCCGTTCATCGATACTGCTGCGCCGTCTCCGGCCATTGCATGTACTTGGAAGTGTTCGATCGGATAGACACTTCCTTGTCGGAGGATCGACTCCACCCAAGTTTTGGCGAAATCGTCCTCGACAAAAATTACGGACGACGTCTCTATCTGCCCAGTGATCGCGCGCAAAGACGCGATATCGAGCTTGCCCTGAAATAGCTTGTCCTTTGTTGCCGCCCAAATTGCCTTGCTCGGCAAGGGTTGGAGCGCTTCGTTCGAGTGAGTCGTGAAGATGACTTGGATTTTCTTACGTTCCGCAGCCCAGATTAGGTACTCGACGAGTCGAATCGTGGCGACTGGGTGCAATCCGTTCTCAATCTCTTCGATCAAAACTAGAGTCTGGTCTTTCGCGGCTTCGATTGCCGCAACCATGCGAATAATGCTGGATTCTCCTGCCCCAAAGTGGAATTCAGAATATTGAACGCCACTTTGTGTCTGGCCTGTAAGCAGCGTAACATCGCCGGAGGCGTGGATTCTTAGCTGACGAAACCCACTTACGTCTTTGTCCAAGATTCGCGATATTGCTTCGTTGAGCTCTTGTGAAAATCCAACTATTTGATTCTCGGGGACGGAAAACTTTCTGGATGTGCAGCTCAAAAGTTCCTTTCGTTCGCTTGCGGGCACGGTCCTTGAGACGCCAAAGACGAGCACTTGCCTGTCCATAGCGTCACGATTCCATTTGAGGCTCTTGAAGCTCGCAGTTCGTCGGACATGATCTTTAGCGACGCTGCGATCGACGATCTCGTATTCTATCGACCAGTCCTGCATTCCAGCGTCGTACTTGCCACTCTTTGAGAAGAAAGTGCGAGGTGCGACATCCTTGTAAATAATTCCCGCTGCTCCCAAAACGGTGGTTTTGCCTCCGCCATTTGGGCCAATGATGGCCGTGACCGGAAAGTCGAAGGATATGGGTTCGTCGTTGAAGCCGCGCACCTTCTTGAGAATTAGTCTGGCTAGGTATTGGCCGTAGTTTCTCTCTCTAGCCTTATCTAACAAGCCATTGACTGTGCTGTCGCGCACTTCGCTTTTGAACATTGCTCGCATCCCCCATTCCATTTTCGTTATGCCAAACAAACAAGTTTTGCCGCAAGTATCGCTTCGTCTATGTGTGCGCCGTGGTCGAGTTGCCCTGACGCGAACTAAATCCCTTCCCACCTCCTGCGACAAATCACCCCGACGGGCAACTCAGCAAAACCTGTCAATCCCGCGATAAGAAAATATTCCGCTTGGCGTTTGACCCAACTCAGATGTTCAATATGCGCATCCCACCCGACACGAGGGGCGGATCGCGGTCGTCACGAACGTGGTGTGGGATGCGGTGGACGCTGAGTGCGCGACTGACGAGTGCGCATGAAGTGGACGGCGAAGTCGTGTGGTCCTGACGCCCTAGTGGTAGGTGTCTTCCGCGAGATGCGAAGCATCTTCGCGAAACGGTGACAAAAAAGCCCAGTCTCGCCGGGGAGAGCACGAAGTAAGCCGCACAACCATCGCGCAGGGAAGGCCGGATGTTTCCGGTTACACCTGTGGTCCTACCCCCGAGCTCTCTACCCATTGCTCGGGGCCCATGGGTGCGATCGGCACCCGGTCTTCCCTGCGCCCTCTGATCGAAGAGGGTGAAACCAACAGCAAAGCTCGGACGATTGTCGTCGCGAGGACGTGATGTCATATCTGACGCTGTTTGAAACCGTTGATCCGAACTGCGCGCTGTTTATCCGGCGCGGCCCGAGCGTCTCCCCGCTTTTCGAACGGCGCCCGTGCGCCGATCACTGCTCCTTCCTGAACAAATCCCGGAGGATGAGTGGGCCCCAAAACGCGGCCGCGTGCGTGCACCAGCGAGCGTAGCCCGGATAAGCCAACGGGGCGCGCGTTCGCGCGACCCGTTGGCTCATGCGGGCTACTTGCTACCATGGCTTGGAACGATCGAGTGGGAGTAGGGCGTCGCCGCCTCATCTCGATCTGACATTCGGGCCATCTATGCCGGCAGAAGACCCGCGGCGCGATAGCTGTCGATCGTCGAGTCGTAGAGCGAAATATCCGAGCGGCTTCGGGCGATGAGCTGCGCGCCGGCGACGGCGGCGAAGATGGCGCGGGCCCGCTGTTCGCTCTTTCTCGAACTGACCAGGCCCGCAGCCACCAACAGCTTGCTCAGCCACGCCACGTTGACGTCGGCAAAGGTCTGGACCTCCTTCTTCACTGCCTCCGGCAGGTGGTCGACTTCCGCCGACATGAAGCTGCAGAGGCACATGCGATTGTTGCTCTCGAGCGCTTTGCGGAACACGTCGGGATAGCGACGCAGGCAGCGGACGGGATCGGCCGTTTCTGCCATCATCGACTCGAGTTGGACGGCGGTGTCCTCCCAGTAGCGCCGCGCGACGGCCACGCCGAGATCGGCCTTGCTCGGAAAATGGTGATAGATGCTGGCGGCCTTGATCCCGACTTCGTCCGCGAGATCGCGGAAATTCAAGCCGCCATAGCCGCGTGCCTGCGCGGTCCGCTTTGCTGCCGCCAGGATCGCCTCCCGAGAGCTCGAACTCACTTCGTCGCCTCACTGCTTCGTTATCTACCAAGTGACAGATAGGCGTTGACCGGCCGGATTTAAAGGCTAATTTCACCCTACCAAGTGACAGGTAGACAGGAGTCATGATGAAGATTTACGATTGGCCGACTGGCCCATATCCGGCCCGCGTTCGCATCGCTTTGGCCGAGAAGAACCTGCGGTCGCAAGTGGAGTTCGTATTGGTCGATCTCTACAAGGGCGAGCACAAGAAGCCCGAATTCCTCGCCAAGAACTACTCCGGCACCCTGCCGGTGCTCGAACTCGACGACGGGACGTTCATTGGCGAGTGCACGGCCATCACCGAGTACCTTGACGCGCTCGATGGCGCGCCGACGCTGACCGGCAGGACGCCGCGCGAAAAGGGCGTGATCCACATGATGAGCAAGCGCGCCGAGCTGGAACTGCTCGATGCCATCAGTGTCTATTTCCACCACGCTACGCCGGGCCTTGGGCCTCATGTCGAGATCTATCAGAACCCTGAATGGGGATTCCGTCAGCGCGACAAGGCCCTCAGGGGGATGCACTACTTTGACGGCATCCTGAAAGGACAGCCGTTCGTCGCCGGCGAGTCGTTCACGATGGCCGATATCACCCTCATCGGCGGCTTGATCTTCGCGGGACTCGTGAAGGTGCCGGTGCCGGTCGAGTGCGAGGCTCTCTTGGCATGGTATGCAGCGATGCAGGAGCGTCCCAGCGTCAAGAACCGGATAAGGATGTCCGAGCCGATCGAGGCATCTTGATCGAGATCGTCGTTTGCGAACACCGCTCTCGCGAGTCTTACGCGAGGGCGGATCGGCAAGATTGCAAGCGTAGCCCGGATGAGCGCAGCGACATCCGGGGTTTTCCGATCGGCGCTCCGCGTCTCGTCCCGCATGTCGCTCCGCTCATGCGGGCTACGGATCGCAAATCCGTTACTGCTCCTTCTTGAACAAATCCTGGAAGATGAGCGGGCCCCAACTGCGGCCGCGTGCGTGCACCAGCGCGCCACCCTCGTTGAGCTTTCCCAGCTTGACGGGTGCGAACCCGAGTTGCTTCGCCAGGGCGGCCACAGGCGCGATCGCGTCCTCGTCGTCACCAGCCAGAAAGACCACCCGGTGGCCGCCCTCGACGATCGGATCGGCAGCCAGCTTGGCCGCAACCAGGTGATTGAAGCCTTTGACGAGCTTGCCACCGGTGAACGCCTTCGCGACGAAGGCGGAGGACGGCAGACCGTCCAGCTCTTCAGGGACTGGAAACGCGTTCATCGCGTCGATCACCGTCTTGCCTTTCCAGCTCGGCAGGGCCTTCGCAACCTCGCGATGCTCCCCGAACGGGACCGCCAGGATGATTGTGTCGGCCTCGAGTGCTTCCCGCAACGACCTGGCGACGACCGTGGGTCCAATCGCCCGAGCCTGCGGCGCCAACGCCTCGGGCGGCCGGCGGCTCGCGACGGTCACGTCGATGTTTTTACGGGCGAAGGCGTGGGCAAGGGCCTGGCCTATCTTACCGAATCCTACAATCGCGTAGCTCATAGTGCATCTCCGATCCGTGTTGGTGTTGATTCGATTTCAGATGGCCGAAAAACCGCCGTCGACAGACAACTCCACCCCATTCACGAAGCTCGAATCGTCTGAGGCAAGAAACAGCGCGGCCGCCGCGATTTCCTCGGGACGACCCATCTTTCCCCGCGGGATCAGGGATTCGAACATCCGCTTCGCCTCCTCGGTGAGGACCTGGTCCTGCATCGGAGTGGCGATCGGCCCCGGGCTCAGCACGTTCACCCGTATATTCCTGCCCTTCAGTTCGTTGAGCCAGGTGCGTGCGAATGAGCGCAACGCCGCCTTGCTTGCCGCATACACGCCGTAGCCGGGAAAACCTTTTACCGACGCAACTGACCCGGTCATGAAGATCGATCCGCCATCGTTGAACAGCGGCAATGCCTTCTGAACCGCAAACAGCGTGCCGCGCGTATTCAGGCCGAAGGTCGCATCGAAATGCTGCTCGGTAATCTCGCCGAGTGGGACGGCGTTGCCCATGCCGGCGCTCGCGTACAGGACGTCGATCCTGCCCTTTTCCCGCTTGACTGTATCGAACAGACGATCGAGGTCGTCGAGATTGGCCGCGTCGCCGCGCACGCCGGTCACGTTGCGGCCGATCAGCCTGACGGCCTCGTCGAGCACCTCCTGCCTTCGACCCGTGATGAAAACATAGGCGCCTTCTTCAACGAACCGCCTGGCGCTCGCCAGCGCCATGCCGCTCGATCCACCCGTGATGACTGCAACCTTACCCTCAAGCTTTCCCATGACTTCTCCTTTCGTCGTGTCGGACAGCGTCTCTGGTCCCATTTGCGAGATGGCCCCCGAGAACCTCGACGTAGCTCCGCCGGCGTCAGGCGTTGAGTGCGGAAGCGTGCACATCGGTGGTGCGAAATCGATCCGGCTGGACGCGTGAGGCCGGCCGCGACGACGGGCGTCCGCCGTTTCGAATTGGGCCGCGTTTGTCGGCGTGGCTATTCGGCTTGGGCTAGGATGATCGCCCGTGTTACCCACATACGAGATGCTGTTCGACGTATTGGACACGGGCTTTGGAAGGCGCACCCCAGCGGTGCTGGATTGCACCATGATCGACTGGGATGACGTTCGATACTTTCTTGCCGTCGCGCGCGGAGGGTCGGTGCGGGCTGCCGCCGAGCGCCTCGGGGTGAACCACTCGACCGTGCTGCGACGCGTCGCCCAGCTGGAGGAACGGCTCGGAGCGCACATGTTCGAGAAGCTGCCCTCGGGCTACCGCCTGACGGCTGCGGGGGAAGAGGTCCTCGAGCTCGCGGACCAGATGGAAGCGTCGTCGCACCAGCTGGAGACGCGCGTCTTTGGCCGCGACCAGAGCGTGCGCGGGCGTCTGCGGGTGACGCTGGCACCGCCCCTCGCGACACACCTGCTCATGCCGGACTTCGCCGATTTCGCGCGTCTGCATCCGGACATCGAGATGGAAATCTTGTCGTCCGGCGAACTGGCAAATCTGACCAACCGGGAGGCCGACGTCGCGATCCGCGTCGTCTACGACCGCAAAACCCTGCCGCTCAATCTTCACGGCCTGAAGGGACCGGAGCTGTTCGGAGGCATCTACATATCCCGCGATCGACTGGCCGCGTGGCGTGCGGGCGCGCCTGATCCCGTCAGGTGGATCGTCATAAGTATTCACGGAATTCCGGACTGGGCTCACGAGGGTGAGGTGCGCGCCGCCGAGGTTCCGTTCAGGGCCACAGATGCCGCGGCGCAGATCGTCGCGGTGCAGCAGGGGATCGGCATGACGACGCTGCCGTGCTTCGTCGGAGATGCCGACCCCTTGCTAGCGAGGGTGCCGGGCACCGACCTGCACATGTACGGAACGCTCTGGCTTCTCACACAGGGGGAGACACGCAAGACGAAGCGCGTGCGGCTCTTCACGGAGTTCGTATCCCGCAGGCTCACCGCATACGCGCCGCTTCTCGCCGGACTGTCCGTATCACGCGACTGACGCGCGGGCAGGAGTCAAGACGAAGAAACGTTTCTGCAACGACAAATCAACTCATTGGGCGCAATGAGAACCATCGAGCAAGCGTAGCCCCGATGAGCGAAGCGATATCCGGGGCATTTTCTATCGTGTGTCGCGTGGTGTCCCGCATATCGCTGCGCTCATGCGGGCTACTCACTGTTTCAGCGGAGCGATGGCACATCGCGCCGGTCAAGCAGCTAGGAGGCCGCTCGACCGATCGATGCGCGCCACGCGATCAATATGGACCCGGTTCGCAGGGGACGTTGTTGCCGGTCCAGGGCGCGGTGGCGAATGAGCCGACGCGCGGCGCCGGGATGCAGGCGCGACCGTCGACATAGACGGGTTCGGTCGGCGCGGCGGCGCTCGCCTCCGCGACGTGGCGGGACATCGTGTGGGTTTCACGCGCCATTGCCGGCGACGCGATCATGGCAACCGCGATCAAAGTAGCCGACAGGAATTTGACGTTGGTCATGGAGTTTCTCCGTTTTGTTTATGGGGCCGAGGAGTCTGGCCTCGTCAGATATTTGTGCACGGCAACGGCGGACTTAAATGCAATCATCATTCACGCCGGCTCAACGCTGCGTGAGCAATGAGGTCCTCGCCGTTGTGTCGCGCGATGCAGACCATCACCGACAGACCGGATGAACGAAGCGTAATCCATCACGTCTTCGGGTGATGATCGTGAGGGTGCGTTACGTCCGCGTTGGCACTCCTACGGGTTCAGCAAGCGTAGCCCGGATGACCGAAGCGATATCCGGGGCGTGTCGTGACGTCCCGCATATCGGTGCGCTGATGCGGGCTACCCGCTGGCGAACCCGTCCTGCGTGCCCAGGAACTTTCGGACGCAAACGCCGCACAAAACTCCGTCACGGCGCGAGCTCGGCTCTGATCTCGCCGAGCAGCGCCATGCCGCCGAGCCGGCCGAGTTCGTCCGAACACTTTGCGCTCTTGCCGTAGCAGCAGAACGCGACCGTGACGCGCTCCGAAAGCGGTCCGATGCAGGGCAGTCCGCTGTCGCCGAAGGTGGTCATGCAGGGCACGACGCGGCGTTCCTCGAAAGCGAGCTCGCGAATGCGTTCAAGGATCTGTCCTTGAAGCCGATCGGCGACTTCAATCGATCCGCCCGAGCGGAACCAGTCCTTGATATCGGCCTCGCTGCCGAGCGGAAGATCGACCGGATCGCCGCCGAGCTTCAGCCAGGTCTGGCCGTCCGGATAGCGGATCGGCGGCAGGATGTAGGGATTGTCACCCTTGGGCCCGAGACAACGCATCGATGGCATTCCGGCCAGGCGTTGGGTCTCCGCCGCACCAAGCCGGAACAGCGCTGCGGTCCGCCCATAGACCGTAAAGCCCAGGGAGCGGCCGAGCAGCGATTGGGTGTGCCCGCCCGCCGCAACCAGAACGCGCTCGGCCTCGACGCTGCCCGATCGCGTCCGGATCGTCACGCCAGAGCCCCAGCGCGGGTTCGTCGATAATCCGGGCGCCGGCGCGCTCCGCCGCGATCGTCTGCGCGCGGACCAGACGGCGCGGGCTGATGTATCCGGCATTGCGCGGCTCGAAATAGCCCTGCATTCCCGCCGTCGATTTCAGAAACGGAAAGCGCTCCGCGAGCCCCGCATCATGATAGGCTTCACACTGGATTCCGTCTTCGGCACAGATCCTGCCGATCGAAGCAACATCGCTGGTTTCGCTGCGGCCGATGTGAAGTGCTCCGGCTTCCCGATAGAACTCCACGCCGCTCTCCGCTGCAATCTCGCCGTAGCGCGAAATCGCGGCGCGGTTCGCTTGCCGCCAGAACGGCCCTGGATCGTAACTCCGCGTGATGCGGCCCTCGTCATAGTGGCTGCCGAACACGCCGCCATGGCGCGAAAAATCCGCCGGCTCATCGGGCCCGATCAGCGCAACATCGTGGCCCATCTTGCTCAGATGCCGCGCAGCCGCCGATCCGATCAGGCCGCGTCCGATCACCGCAAGTTTGATCGCTTGATTGGTGCTCACGAAGAAGTCCTGCGCTCTGCCTGCATCGGCGGTGTGAAATCGACCATGTCATTTCCGATGCTCCGGCAGCAAGCATAATCCAGCCGAGCGCGCAGCTGGATTGGCGAAGCGTGATCCGCCGTATCTTGAAGCCACGCGCGAGGCGGCGGATTGCGCGTCGCTAACCCGCCCTGCGATGTGCGCCAGACTTTTCGCGACTGCCGGGACGTCGGCGTAAGCCCGCGCCTGATGACGCTGCCTTCCGCACGAACGTTCCACCGGCCCAGAATGAAACAAATAGTCACGGTGATTTCACTCGCGCTGAACGACGTTATATGAGATGATGCAACCAAGGGTCAATATGGTGCATCTTCACCGGCAGGAGGGCGAAATGAGCGACCAGATGATCGAGGCGACGACAAGTCCGGCACAGATCGTTCAACAGGCGGCAAAAAAATATCTCGACATCAGCAACGCCCCTGGCTGCTGCATCGCGGTCTATGACGAAAAGTCGTTCGGCACCAAGGGCTACGTCTACCCCAAGGGACTGTCAGGCGTGGCCGGCTCGTCGCCCGCGCCATTCAGTGTCACGACCGACACGGTGTTCGAGATCGGATCGGTGACCAAGGTGTTCACCAGCACATTGCTGGCGGTGGCGGTCAAGGCTGGTGGGCCCACTCTTGACGATACCATCGGTCCTTATCTGAACCTCTTCAGCGCGAACGCGGTGGGAACGCCGGTGCTGGACGCCATCCAGCTCGTGCAATTCGCCACCCATACCTCCGGCATGCCGGAGCAGCCGGGGGACGGCTTGACTGGCTACAGCGAGCAGCTGTTTGCGGACGAGCCGCCCTCCAGTGAACTCATCAACTGGTGGAATCAATATGATACGCCGCCGCAGGGCTGCTGGCAGTATTCCAACATCGGCTTCGTGACCCTGGGCTTTGCGGTCACGCAGATGTTTGCGAAAGACAAGGGCCATAACTACAACGAAATTTTGGCCGAATACATCACCGGTCCGCTCGGCATGAAGCAGACCGGAGCCGTGCTCAATTCGTCGTGGAAGATCGCGCAGGGATGTATCGGGCATTGGAGCAAGAGCTCCGAGCCGCCATATCCGATCGTCTTCGACCGCAACACGCCGACCGGCGGCACGGCCTTTGATCTGAAGACCACCGGCGACGACATGATCAAGTTCCTTGCGGCGCAGATCGCGGCACCGAAGGGGCCGCTCGGCTCGCAAATCGCGCTGACGCGGCAGAACCAGGGGACATTCCCCATCTGCGGGGAGAAGACCAGCGTCACCATGGGCCTCGCCTGGCAGATCACCACGGACACGCAGGGCCATACCGTTTTCACAAAGAACGGCGCGACGAGCAGAGGCGGATTCGAAGCGATCGTGATCGTCGTGCCGGAACTGCAATGCGGTGTCGCGGTGCTGAGCAACCAGTATTTCGATGCGTCGGGCGTGCACCCCGCGGGGATCGCACCCGGCCGCACCGCACTGGAGATCATCTCGCAGCTTCATCCAGGATTCGAACTGACCGAACCGCTGCAAGAACACGATCCATTCGACTAGCAAACCTGGCCCGGACGAGTGCAGCGATGTCCGGGGGCTTTGTCGTCTGCGCGAGGGCGCTGTCCCTGTTGTCGCCAACCTCAGCCGGTCGGTGGTTTACCCGTGTTAACCGCCAACTGAGCCTCGAAAGCGCGCTGGTAAGCCGGCCGGGCTTCGCCGCGGGCGACATAGGCGGACAGGCCCGGATATTCGTCGAGAATGCCCGATGCTCTCAGCCTGAGCAGCACCGACACCATCATCAGGTCGCCCGCGCTGAACGCGCCGTCGAGCCAGTCGGCGTCGCCGAGGCGGGGGGAGAGTTGCTTCAGCCGGTCGCGGATGCGATCCATGACCAGCGGCAGGCGGTCTTTGGTCCAGGGCTTGTCGCTCTCCAGAATCCTGGCGGTCATGAGTTCGAGGATCGGCGGTTCCACCGTGTTGACCGCGGCAAACATCCAGGTGATTGCGCGGGCGCGGGCATTGGCATCGCCGGGCAGCAGGCCTGCATGACGCTCGGCGATATGGAGCACGATCGAGCCTGTCTCGAACAGCGCCAGATCACCTTCCTCATAGGTCGGAATCTGGCCGAAGGGATGCAGCGCCAGATGCGCAGGCTCCTTCATCGCCTGGAACGAAAGAAGGCGAACCTCGTAAGGCTGGCCCGTTTCTTCCAGCGCCCAGCGAACGCGCGTATCGCGCGCCAGTCCCTTGCCGCCATCGGGCGACCGTTCGAAGGCGGTAATGATGGGCGTCATCGTTTCTCTCCATGTCCTTGCGTCCTGAGGACGAGCGGGCGGCGCGCGCCCCGACAGCTGATTCCGGAATATTTTGGCCAAGTGTAGCCCGGATGAAGCGCAGCGAAATCCGGGGCCGGTCCCGCCAAAGGCGAGAACCCGCAGGGACGACGATTGGGGATGGAGGCCATGCCACACACTCACTGTCGTCCTGGCGAAAGCCAGGACCCATTACCCCAAATCTCAATTGTTGCGCGACGCTGGGGCCGTGATCCCGTTCCCAATCAGTTGCGGTGGTTATGGGTGCTGGCTTTCGCAAGGACGACGATCGTGTCTAGAGGCGGGTGTTGTGACGAACGCGGTTCCGCAAATATTGTTCATCAGCCTGTTGCCGCGATGTCGGCTGCCGCCTTCGCCAATCGTCCTTTGCGCGCAAACAAGGAGACTGCCATGACCGATCTCGTTACATGCCTCTGGTTCGATCAGGGCCGGGCGCGCGAAGCGGCGGAGTTTTATGCTGCGACGTTTCCCGACAGCCATGTCGGCGCAGGCCATCAATCTCCGATACCGGGTATCGGGCAGGGCGAGGAACTCACGGTCGAGTTCACCGTGCTTGGCCGGCGCTTCGTGGGGCTGAACGGAGGCTCCAACTACACGCCGAACGAGGCGGTTAGTTTCATGGTGCTCACCGACAGCCAGGAGGAGACCGACCGCTACTGGAATGCGGTCACTTCCAACGGCGGCAAGGAGTTGCCGTGCGGCTGGTGCCGGGATCGCTGGGGCTTTGCCTGGCAGATCACGCCGCGGCGGCTGCTCGAACTCGTCAACAGCGCCGATCGCGCCGCCGGCAAGCGCGCGATGGAGGCGATGATGACGATGAAGAACATCGACATCGCCGCGATCGAGCGCGCGGCGGCGGGGTAATCCGCGTGGTGGAATGATTTGGCCCGGGCTCGATAGTCAGGTGTCCGATCGAGCCGGTATGTGCGGCGCGCGGCCATTCGCGTTGCGGCGTGCGCTCGCCGCGACGATCACCCCGGCGCAAACGCGGGATGTGCCTGGTGCTGTCGCGTGATACGAAATTCGCATTCGCAGCTCTGGAGCCAGCCCTGATGTCCGTCGCCGCCGCCGCCAATCAACAGCAAAATCTCACCGCCGCCGAATCCGATCCGCAGACGCTTGGCTGGATGCAGGGCTTCCCGCCGCCGCAGGACAGGACCATCACCTTCCAGAACGGCTCGTTCCGCAGCTTCCCCGAATTGCGCTGGGCCTGGAGCAACATCCGGCAGCTGGTGCCGACCGTGAATGTCTGGCGCGGGGCAGGGCCGGCGTCGGTGCTGCCGCGCGAAGACCATGATATCGGCGCGTCGGCATCGGTGACGATGGACGGCCGCCCGATGACCTTCGCGCGCATGCTCGAGGAGACCTATGCCGACGGCATCGCCGTGCTGCACCGGGGCAAGCTGATCTACGAGCGCTATTTCGGCGCGTTGAAGCCGCACAAGCCGCATATCGCGATGTCGGTGACCAAATCGTTCACCGGCACGCTCGCCGGCATCCTGATTGCGGAGGGCAAGATCGATCCGCAGGCGCCGATCACCGATTACGCGCCGGAGCTGAAGGCAAGCGCGTTCGGCGATGCCCGCGTGCACGAGGCGATGGATATGACCACCGGCCTCAAATACACCGAGGTCTATACCGACAAGAATTCCGACGTGTGGGGGCTGCGGCGCGCCAACGGCATGGCGCCGATCGAGCCGGGCTATGAGGGCGCGACCAATATCTTTGATTTCCTCTGCGCGCAGCAGAAGCAGGGTGAGCACGGCAGGGCGTTCGCCTACAAGACCGTCAACACCGACGTGCTGGCCTGGATCTGCCGCCGTGCCAGCGGCATGACGCTGTCGGACCTGCTCTCCGAGCGGATCTGGGCGCCGATGGGCGCCGAGGAGGATGCGCATTATCACGTCGATCGCATCGGCACCGAAAGCGGTGGCGGCGGATTGTCGACGACGCTGCGCGATCTTGCCCGGTTCGGCGAGACGATCCGCAACCACGGCCGCTTCAACGGCCGCCAGATCGTACCGTCTCAAGTGGTCGAGGACATCGCGCGCGGCGGCGATCCCGGGAAATTCAAGCCTGCCGGCTACACCACGCTGCCAGGGGCGTCGTACCGCAATCAATGGTGGGTGACGCACAATGCGCATGGCGCCTTCATGGCGCGCGGCGTTTATGGCCAGGGCCTCTATATCGATCCGAAGGCCGAGATGGTAATCGCGCGCTACGCCTCGCACCCGGCTGCCGGCAACGCGGCCAACGACCCTGTGACGCTGCCGGCCTACATGGCGCTGGCCAAGGATTTGATGGCGGGAGGGTAGAAAAGGCAGGTTGGTTCGCTCGCGCAAGACGCGTAGCCCGGATGAGCGCAGCGATATCCGGGGCCTGTCCGTCTGCTGATCGCGGCTTGTCCCGCATGTCGCTTCGCTTATGCGGGCTACGATCACGTCCGCGAGATTTTGTCGAACCGCTTGATCAGGCGCTCCCGCTTCAGGCGGGACAGCCGCCTGATCCAGAACACGCCGTCGAGCTGATCGATCTCGTGCTGATGGCACACCGCGCGCAGGCCGTCGGACTCCTCTGTCTGCATGTTGCCGTCGAGATCCTGATAGCGGATGCGGACGCGGGCGTGACGCTCGACCTCGTCATTGACCCCGGGCATCGAGACGCTGCCTTCCTTGTGCTGGATCATCTCGGGCGAGGTCCGGATGATCTCCGGATTGACATAGGTCCGCGGCCCCTCGCGGGCATCGAGCTCGAGCACCACGACGCGCAGGGACACACCGATATGCGGCGCGGTGATGCCGATGCCCGGCGCCGCACGCATGGTTTCGAGCAGGTCCTGCGCCAGTTCGCGCAGCGCCTCGTCGAACACGGTCACCGGCTCGGCCGGCAGTGCAAGCCGCGGATCGGGATAGCGCACGATGGGGCGAATGGTCATGCCCGTGTCTTAGGCCAGCGCATCGTGCCGGACAACATGCTGATGCGGGCGCGGTGCGCTGCGCGCCGCTCAGAGATGCTTTTCGAAAAACAGATCGGGGTAGGGGTCGTCATTGAAGCGCGGGATCTCGGTCCAGCCCGTCCGGCGATAGAGCTGGCCGGCTTCTGGCAGCGCGCTGTTGGTGTCGAGCCGCAGCGCCGCGATGCCGAGCTCGCGCGCGGCCTTCTCGGCTGCGTCCATCAGGCGGCGGCCGAGGCCGAGACCGCGCGCGCCGGGTGCGACCCAGAGCCGCTTGATCTCGGCGAACCCGCTACTGCTGCCCTTCAGCCCGACGCAGCCGATCGGCAGGCCGTCCGACATCGCCACGATGAAGCTGCCGCGCGGCCGCACCATGTCCTTGGCCTCAGGGTCGCGCGACAGCTTGACGTCAAAGCCTTTCTCGAACCGCCGCGCCAGCTCGGCATAGTATTCGCCGAGGCAGTAGCGTGCCTCGTCGCCGCGCGGGTCCATCTCATCGAGGGCGGTGCCGTCGCGGCCGAGCGCCGAGGCGATCAGGTCCATCGCCGCCAGCAGCGCCTCGCGTTGGCTGTGGTGGGCGAGAAAGTCGTTGGCCTGCCGGTTGGAGATCGCCTCATAGGCGTTGAACTCGCGCTTACCCGCCGCCGTCAGCCGTGCGATGCGGCGGCGCGCATCGTCGCCATGCGCCGTGGTCTCGATCAGTCCTTCGTCCTCGAGGCTGCGCAGCAGGCGGCTCATCAGGCCGGAATCGAGGCCGAGATAATCCCTGATCTCGCCGACATCGGCGCGGCCGTGCCCGATCGCGTTCAGCACGCGCGCCGCGCCGAGCGGCCGGCCACGCCCGAGGAACGAGGTGTCGAGCGCGCCGACGGCGGAGGTCACGGCACGGTTGAAGCGACGGACGCGGGAAACGGGGTCGAGCATATATCTGACTTTAGTCAGATATCGTCGCCACGTCAATCAGCCGGCGATCCGGACCGAATGAAGCCCTGTCGCCTAGTGCAGAGGCCATGCGATAGGCGACGCGCATCAGCCGGGGACGCAGCGGCGCGAAGTCAGCCGCTGCGTCGTCTCGTGCCATTTCCGTGGTCACGCCGCCGCCATCCTGGCCTTGATCACGTGCGGATCGACGAAGCCGCCAAAGCCGACCGCGATCCGGTTCCAGCCGTTGATGATGTTGATCAGCAAGGTCACCTTGACCTGCTCCTCCGGCGTGAAATGAGCCTTCAGCGTCTCGTAGGCTGCGACGTGGGTATGCTGCTCGCAGATCCGCGTCAGGGCCTCGGTCCAGCCGAGCGCGGCGCGCTCGCGATCGGTGTAGCAGGGCGCTTCGCGCCAGGCCGACAGCAGGTAGATGCGCTGCTCGGTCTCACCCTCATCGCGGGCGAATGTCGTGTGCAAATTGATGCAATTGGCGCAGCCGTTGATCTCCGAGGCGCGGATCTTCACAAGCTCGGCGAGCTTCGGCTCGAGGCTGGAGGAGATCGCGACCGACGCGTCGAACCAGATCTTCATGATCTTGGGGGCGGCGGCGAGCGGATCAAGTCTGACAGTCATGGTCGGTTTCCCTGGGTTGGTTGACGACATCATGACGAACGAGGAACGGCGAATGTGACATGCCGGCGCGATATTTTCATCTGCGGCGGCGCTACCGGGGCGCGAGATCGCTCGCCGCTTGGCGGAGTTCTTGCAGCAGCTCTGTTTCCCATCGCGAAGGATCCGTCAGGAACCGCGCGAGATTGTCGAAACAATAATACCCGAACTCCGACTTCGATCGCGCGGCGGACGTTGCGGCTGCGCGCGCCAGCAATCGCGCCGCATACTGCTTCGCCGTCATCAGGCTCGCCGCGTGCTCGG
Source organism: Bradyrhizobium sp. BRP56 (assembly GCF_020194035.1). Classification (NCBI taxonomy): domain Bacteria; kingdom Pseudomonadati; phylum Pseudomonadota; class Alphaproteobacteria; order Hyphomicrobiales; family Nitrobacteraceae; genus Bradyrhizobium; species Bradyrhizobium sp. BRP56. The sequence continues at coordinate 142,397 of NZ_JADYVV010000003.1, read as the reverse complement.
CCATCTTCGCCATGCGCCAGAGCGCCGAGTGATCGATGGCATTGCCGAGATCGCCGAAATAGAATTGTTCCGCGAGCTCCAGGCGAGCACTCGCGTCGCCTGCATTCTCCAGCATCAACGGAGCGATCTTCTCGAAAAAGAAGTTCTCGTGGTCGGTATCGACCAGCCCGTAGTAGCGCAGCAGGACATCGTTGCTCGTTTTGTCCAGGCGCGCGAGGCACCACGCGGCGTAGCCGAACAGCGCGGTCGGAATCTCGTCTCCGTAAGGATCGTACCAGGCGTTGGCATTCGGTCCGATGTGCGTGCATACCGCGTCGATCAGCCTTCGGATCGCAGGTGCGGCGCCGGGGCAGTGCTTCGCAACATGCGAGAAGAACTTCTTCTCGTTGAGCCGCTTGCCATCGCAACGGAACACTGCCTGCAGGTGGTTGTCGTGAGGGCGCTCGTTGATATCGGGGCCGATCTGCGCCATGAGCGCATCGACGGCCGCGATACAATCGGGCTCGCTCATCGAGGCGAGATCGACGGCGTAGGTGCTGAACCGCTTGGCGAGCGTCTCGGCCTTCTTGGCGAGTGCGGCATCCCTGTCCTCGTCTTGCGGCTCGGGTGGCGCGGTCCTGAAATGATCCTCGGTTACGGGCACCGCCCGGACGCGGTGTACCGGATCGCCCGGCGCGCCGGAGACCGTCACCATCCCCTCCGCGAACCGCATATCGAGGCGACGGTCGGGCAGGGGCGTCGCCTTCGACCAGCCGCGGGCGCGCGCCAGCCAAGGACGGTCGTCCATCCCGAACCGCTCCAGCATGATCTTGGGCGAAACCGTCCCGTCCACACCGACGCAGGCGACGAAGTCATGCCGCTTCAACCAGAAAGCCTGGCTATCGCCTTGCCAGCCGATCACGTCGCGCTCGGAGAGTTCGAAGTCGCGGAGATTGCTGCTGACATTGGCGTAGTGGCCGTTCGGATCCGGCCACAGATCGGGATGCGATTTCGCGTTAATCTGGTTGGTCGTCAGCGTGGCCTCGTGATCGAGCAACTGCGACACCTTGCGGTAGATCTCGCCTCGCCGAGGCGGCAATCCCTGCTTCCGCCTGTCGAGGTCAAGCTGGGTCGTGTCGGGCAACCCTTCCGCCTGCATCCACATCGGCGCGACGGAGTGCAGCCGCCGCAGCGGAAACGCCTGCCAGATCTCGACGGCAAAGCTGAAATACTCCCGCTGCGCCGTGGTGTCTCTACCCAGCAACCGGGAGACGAGCGAGCTCTCCTCGGTAATCATGGGGAGCCGGGAATTGTCGGCGCGCAGCCAATAGCGGCCGCACGGGCTCGAGCGGATCAGGAACGATCTGGCACGCGATCCCTCGCAGCTCGACACATCGTAAGCGCCTGTCTGCGGATCGATGCGCAGCAGCAGCGCGATAATTCCATTGTCGTGCCGGAACGCCGAAACCAGAATCCGGCCAGCCTGGTCCAGAACCGGCGGGCACAGCGAGTTGCCGCTCGGCATGTCCAGAACCGAGCGGACGATCGCCCTGCGCTCGAGGTCGATGACATGCAGGTCAGTCGCGTTCGCGGCGTGATAAAGCAGGAGATAGACGAACCGGCCATCCTTGCTCTGGAGAAATCCGTAACTCAGATAATCGTCGCGCGCGTCCTTTCCGTCGTGGCCGCGCGCCCAGGGCGTTTGCAGCCGATCGACGAGTTGGCGACGCGCGAGATCATAGAAGATGAATCCCGCGTCGGTGTTGAAGAACCAGGCGATGCCATCCGGCAGCAGCCCGGCATTCCGCGCGGGCCGCTGGCCGAGGGCAGGACGCATGATCCAGTCATCCTGGCCGTCGACCTGGATTGCGAAGTACTCGGTGTTGCCGATTCTGCGGATGGAATTCACGATCGGGTAACCCTGCGAAGCCGCCTCGTCGTCCCGGGTTGCTTCTTTATATGCGAGCCGGACAACGTCCGATTAATGCGATCGGGAAATAAGAGGTTGACCGGCCGGCGATCGCCGGTGCGGGACAACTTGCCGCATGCCTCTTGCTGTGCGCCGACGAGCCGGTCAAGCGCGCGCCAGCACCAGCACGTTGCCGGCAAGGATCGCGGCGGCGCCGGCGAGCACCGGCCAGCCCAGCGCAAGGTGCTCGAACAGCGCGGACAGCACGAGCGCGACGAGCGGCACCAATGCGAGCGTATAGGCCGCGCGGCCGGGACCGAGCCGGCGCACCAGTTCGAAATAGAGCATGAAGGTGATGCAGGACGCGGCGATCGCGAGATAGAGGAAGCTCGCCACGTAGGAGGGCGAGATGTCGGCTGCAAACGGCGTGCCCGTCGCGACGGCCCACAGCGCGCTCGCCGCCGCGCCGACGAACGCACCCCAGCCGAGCACGGAGACGACGGGCAGTCCGACGCGCTGGTTGCGTGCACCGACCGTTGTCCCGGCGCCGGTTGCGATGGCCGCGGTGAGCGCCCAGGCGAATCCCGCAACCGGCGCGGCGCCGTGCGCGGCGGCGCCAGGCAGGAAGATGATCGCCAGTCCGAGGATGCCGCACAGCGCGCCCCACACGAATCCGGGAGAGATCGGCACACCGAGCACGGCACGCGCGATCACGGCCGCGAACAGCGACGATGTCGACAGCACGAGTGCGGCAAGCCCGCTCGGTATCCGTGCGGTCGCCTCATAAAAGGCGATGAAGGCAATGGCGAAGAACAGCAGGCCCTGCAACGCGACCGCCGGCCGGTCCTTGCGCGGGATCGCAAGCGGCACGCCGCGCATCCGGCCGTAGCCGAGCAGGATGACGCCCGCGAGCACCATGCGCAGCGCGACCGACCACGGCGCGGGCGTCACGCCGGCCTGCATCGCCGTTGCCAGCGCGCCGCCGCCCCAGAGCAGCGCGGTCACTGCGAACAGCAGGGCCGTCATGGCGCGCCGGCGTCATCGCGCAGTGCGCGCCAGCCGTCGGCGTCGATCCGCGCGCTTTCTCCCTCAAGCCGGGTGAGGGCGGAATCGAGCGTGGCGCGTTCGCTCTCCGACAGCCGCGCCAGCAGCCGCGCTTCGATCGCGCTGCCGAGTGCGGCGATCCGGTTGAACGCGGCCCGGCCGCTGCGGGTGATGCTGACGGCGGCGAAGCGCCGGTCGGACTTGCCGGAGCGTCGCACCGCGAAGCCGAGCTCTGTGAGCTGGCCGATGCCGCGGCTGACCGCGAACGGATCGAGCGCGCAGGCGCGGCCGATCTCGGAGGCGTTGGCCGCGTCGCGCTCGGCGATGACGGCGAGGATGCGCCAGCCCGCCTGGCTCAATCCGAACGTCTCGCCGTAGAAGCGCTCGAGCGGGCGGGCGACCTGCGCCGCGACCAGGAACAGGCGGTAAGGCAGCCAGGCGCTTAGCTTGAGGCCATCATCGGACGCGGGGGCAGCGGTTTGCTTCATGCCGGCGAGGTTCGCATAGTTAATTGCAAAGTGCAAGCATATCACAAATATGGTGATGCGGTCTGACCACCTGCGCGAAAAATCTCGACACACTTGTCACTCCCGCTCGCCAACGCTGCCGAGCCAGATTGCGGCATGGCCAATGACGAACGGCCGCCGGCGCTGGAACCGCGCTCGGGGAGCGGAGTTCGTCCAAATCGGAGATGGAGAGACCATCATGAATAAATCAGCTGAAAACGATCGTGGCGGACTGGCAGCGATGCAGACGCCGCCGGTGGTGTCACGGGAGGCGTGGGAGGCGGCGCGCCTGGAGATGCTGGTGAAGGAAAAGGCCCAGGTGCGGGCACGCGACGCGCTTGCGGCGGAGCGGCGGCGGATGCCCTGGATGGCGGTCGAGAAGCCGTATGTCTTCGAAGGACCGAACGGAAAGGCGAGCCTGCTCGACCTGTTCGAGGGCCGCCGGCAGCTGATCATCTACCGCGCCTTCTTCGAGCCCGGCGTGTTCGGCTGGCCGGACCATGGCTGCCGCGGCTGTTCGCTCGGCGCCGATCAGGTCAGTCACCTCTCCCATCTGAACCAGCGCGACACCACGCTGGCTTACGCCTCGCGCGCGCCGCAGGCCGACATCGCGCGGCTGAAGGCGCGGATGGAGTGGGACATGCCGTGGTACACGATCACCGACAGTTTTGACGCCGACTTCGGCGTCGCCGAGTGGCACGGCCACAACGTCTTCATCCGCGACGGCGAGCGGATCTTCCGCACCTATTTCGTCAACAGCCGCGGCGACGAGGCGATGGGTACGGTGTGGAGCTATCTCGACATCACGCCGCTCGGCCGCCAGGAACTCTGGGAGGACTCGCCGAAGGGTTATCCGCAGAACCCGACCTACAAATGGTGGAACTGGCACGACAATTACGACGCCGAGGCCACGCCGAACGCAAAATGGGCGGCGGTGACCGATGCCGGCGAAGCCGCATTCCGCAAGATCGCGGAGCAGGAGCGCAAGGCGACGTAAGGGGTAGAACGGGGAGAACGCGCGGCGTGCTTCCGAGGGCTTCGGTTTTGATTGGATCAGAACCGAAGCTCCCGCTTCTTGTCTTGCCTGCTTTCTTGACGCGGACCGGCGTCCGCCTCGCTCGACGCCCTAGCGGCCATTGTCCTTGGCCGAGAGTGCCTTCAGCGCCGACAAGGTCTGCCGCAGCCCGCGATCGAGGCGCTTGTCGCGGCGGATCACCACCGCGAGCCGGCGGTAGAGCTTTGGTGACAGCGACCGGACGACCAGGTCGCGCTGCTTGGTGCTGGCGGGAACGGCCATGCCGGGCAGCACCGCGCAGCCCAGCCCGGCGCGCACCATCTCCTTGATCGCCTCGACGCTGCCGAGCGACATCAACGGCTTCAAGGACACGCCGCCGCGGGCCAGCCACTCGTCCGCGGTGCGCCTGGTGTTGCCGCCCGGCTCGAACAGCAGCACCGGCCTGGTCGCCAGCGCCTCCGGTGTAATCCGCGCCGGCAATTGCATGTCGCGGGGCGCGATCAGCACGAACTCGTCGTTCACGACCGGCGTGATCTCGAAGCTGCGCCCCGACACCGGCAGCGTGACGAGCGCGATGTCGATGGTGTTGTCCTCGACCGCCCTTGCGATCTCCGCGGTGTTGCCGGTCGTGACCGTGATCTCCAGCGACGGCAGCGCGGCGCGCAGCTCCTTCAGGATCGGCGGCAGCAGGAAGATGCAGGCGGTCGCACCGGTGCCGAGCCGCACGCGGCCTGCCGTTCCCGTCGTCTGCTGTGCAACGGCGTCGACCGCCGACGCCACCGCCGCATTGATCTTATGCGCATGGGAGAGCAGCGCGACGCCGGCGGCGGTCGGTCTGGCCTTGCGTCCGACCCGCTCGATCAACGTCGCATTCAGGCTGCGCTCGAGCTGGCGCACCTGCAGGCTCACCGCGGGCTGCGTGAGTTGCAGCCGCTCGGCTGCCGCCGAGAAGCTGCCGCAGTCGATCACGACAGCGAAGCTTTCGAGATAATCGAGGTTGAGGTTCTTCATCAAAGTATCTCTTATACCGCGCATAAGTTGTCAAAGCTTCACTTATATAACGGCGGGGCGCATAGTCCGGCAAGCGACGGCTTCGGCAGACCGGGAGCAGGCATTGTCCGGCCTCAAGTCCATTGGCGGTGTCATCGTCGAGCTGGAGCGCTATCTTGCGGTCTCGCCGCATTCGCGCATCCGCCGCCGGCAGGCGCTGCGCGAGCTCGATGATCGCCTGCTGGCGGATGTCGGACTGTCGCGCAGCGATGTCGAGATGAGCCCGTGGTGCCTGCAGCATGCACCGACGCGCCGTCGAAGCATGGGCATGATGCCGCAAGACGAGGCAAGGATGAGAGACAACGAAGACACCGTGATCCGCGACGCCACAGAGGTCGACATGGCGGAGGTGCAGCGCATCTACGCGCACCACGTGCTCAACGGGCTGGCGACCTTCGAGGAAGTGCCGCCGACACTCGACGAGATGCTCGGGCGCCGTGCCGCCGTGCTGGCCGCGGGGCTGCCGTATCTCGTGGCCGATATCGACGGACGGGTGGCCGGCTACTCCTACGCGACGGCGTACCGGCCACGGCCGGCCTATCGCAACACCATTGAAGACTCGGTCTACGTGTCGGAAGCCCTGCGTGGCCGCCGCGTCGGCGCGGCGCTGCTGCGTGCGCTGATCGAACGGTCGGAGGCGGGACCCTGGCGGCAAATGATCGCCGTGATCGGTAACAGCGGCAACGCGGGATCGATCGCGCTGCACCGTCGCATGGGCTTCGAGATGGCGGGGACGCTGAGGTCGGTGGGCTTCAAGCTCGGGCAATGGGTCGACACCGTGCTGATGCAGCGGCCGCTGGGGCCGGGCGCTTCCACGCTTCCGTCAGACAAGGAGACGGCCCGGTGATCGCACGCCGGGTGGTGATTGCCCTCGGGCTGGCTCAACTGATCTCGTGGGGCGCGACTTACTATCTGATCGGCGGGTTCGGCGAGCAGATCGCCGCGGATCTCGGCTGGAGCCGCGACATCGTCTACGGCGGATTTGCCGCGGCGCTCTTGGTGATGGGCGTGACGTCGCCCCTTGCGGGCAGGTGGGTGGACAGAAGCGGCGGCCGACAGGTCATGGTCGCGGGCGCCGCGATCAATGCGCTCGGCTGCGCCGGTCTCGCGCTCTCGCACCAGATCGGCAGCTATTTCGCATCCTGGATCGTTCTTGGCCTCGGCATGCGGCTGACGCTGTACGATGCCGCCTTCGCGGCGCTGGCCCGGATCGGCGGGCCGGAGGCGCGCCGTGCGATGTCCGGGATCACCTTGCTTGGTGGCTTGGCCGCCACCGTGTTCTGGCCGCTCGGCCATGCGCTCTCGGACCATTTCGGCTGGCGCATCGCGGTGCTGGTCTATGCCGGCATTGCGCTATTGACGATCCCGCTGCATCTGCTGATACCGAACCAGCGATTTGCCGGCGTGCCGGGCTCTGCTGCGGTCGCATCGAGGCAACCGCGCGCGGTGGGGCGGCGGCAGCTTGCGGCGGCGAGCGGGCTCTATGCCGTGATCATGACCGGCGCGAACTTCCTGAACGCCGGCATGTCCGCGCACATGATCGCGGTGCTCACCGGCCTCGGGCTCACCGTCACCGTTGCGGTGTGGATCGCAACGCTGCGGGGGATCGGGCAATCCGCCGCGCGTCTCTGCGAAGTTCTGTTCGGCGGACGGATCGATCCGCTCGGGCTCAACCTGATGGCCTGCCTGATCATGCCGCTCTCCTTCATCGCAGGCCTGTTCAGCGGATCAGCGCGGGAGATGGGGATTGCGTTTGCGCTGCTCTACGGTGCCTGCAACGGCATTCTGACCATCACCAGGGGAACGCTGCCGCTCATCCTGTTCGATCATCGCAGCTATGGCACGCTGGTCGGCCGGCTCATTGTCCCGAGCTTCATCCTGCCGGCGGCGGCGCCGCTGATCTATGCAATCGTGATCGACCGGTTCGGCGATGCGAGCGCGCTCTATCTCTCCACCGGTCTCGCTTTGGTGACGCTGCTTGCCGCCATCCTGCTCAAGCTGCTGTTTCCGCCGCCGCTCGCGGCCGCGAAGCAATAGCCGCGTCGGCGGTGTCGATCTCAACCCGCCGCCGGCTCGCGCGGCAGCCACAGCGACAGCCAGCCGCCGAGCGCCAGTAGCGCGACATTGCAGCCGAGCGCGATCGTGAAGGCGTGCGCGTAATCGTCGGCCTGTGGATGCGGCCCGAGCAGGCTGTAGAAGACGCCGCCGATGATCGCGACGCCGAGTGCGGCGCCGATCTGGAAGGTCGAGATCATCATGCCCGATGCCAGCCCGGCATGGCGCGGATCGATGCTGCCGATCACGGCCTTGATCACCGAGGGCATCACGGTGCCGAAGCCGAGCCCGCCGCAGATCAGGCCGAATTCGAGGCTTTGCGGAAGCGCGCCGCTGACCGACAGCATCACGACACCGAAGCCTGTGACCTGGAGCGCAAAGCCCAGCGTCAGCGTGCGGGCACCGAGCCATTGCATCACCAGCGATGATGCCAGCGAGCTGACGAAGAAGCCGGTGGCAAAGGGCAGGGTGGCAAGGCCGGCCTCCAACGGAGATTGGTGCAGGCCATTTTGCAGGTAGACCGCGAAGGTCAAATAGAACGACGACAGCATGTAGAAGGCCAGCGCCATCACCAGCCCGATCACGAAATCGCTGTTGCGCAGCAGATGCAGCGCGACCAGCGGATCGCCGCCACGGGCTTCGAGCCGCGCCTCGAACCGGACGAAAGCGGCGAGCATCAGCGGAGAGGCCAGCAGCATCGCGACGATCCAGATCGGCCAGCCGGATTCCCGGCCCTCGATCAGCGGATAGACCAGAAGGCCGAGCGTGAGCGACAGCAGGATGACGCCGCCGACGTCGAGCCGCTGCGCGTGCGCGGCGCGCGAGTCGGTCAAGAACAGCAGGCCGCCGACGAAGGCGGCGAGGCCGATCGGCACGTTGATCAGGAAGATCGCCTGCCAGGCCAGTCCGAACGGATGCGCCGAGACGAGCACGCCACCCAGCAGCTGGCCGCAGATATTGGCAAGGCCGAAAGTCGCGCCATAGAAGCCGAGCGCGCGGCCCTGTTCGGCCGCCGGAAACAGCACGCGGATCGAGGCGAGCACCTGTGGCGCCATCACGGTCGCGGTGAGGCCCTGCAGGATCCGTCCGGCGACCAGCATGGCCGGTGACCACGCGATGCCGCACAGCACGGATGCGATCGTGAAGCCGGCGACGCCGATCAGGAACATCCGCCGCCGCCCCAGGAGGTCGCCGAGCCGGCCGCCGGTGATCAGGAAGACGGCATAGGTCGCGGCATAGGCCGAGATCACGAACTGCACCTCGCTTGGGCTGGCGCCGAGATTGTCGCGAATGGCGGGGAGTGCGAGGTTGACGACATTGAAATCGAGGATCGGCAGGAAGGCGCCGGTGAGCAGCACCGGCAGCGCCAGCCATCGCCGCGGGTCGACCGTCGCCGGCCGCGCGCCGTGCAATTGCAACGTCTCGGTGGTCTCGCTCGTCACCTGCCAGCTCCTCTCGGCAATCGACGGCGCCCTCACGAGGGGTGTCCGTCGGTTGAACGTCCGGGAAGATGGCCTGTCCGTTTGTGATAGGATATTATCCAGTCTTGCGAAGCGAGTTTGCAAAAATGCACAGTGTCCTCGACTGGAGCGACCTTCGGCTGGTCCTTGCGGTTGCGCGGGAAGGCAGCCTCTCGGGGGCGGCGCGCCGGCTTGGCGTCACGCATTCCACCGTGTTTCGCCGCCTCGGCACGATCGAGGATGCGGTCGGAACGCGGCTGTTCGAGCGCTTCCGCGACGGCTACGCGCCGACACCGGCCGGCGAGATCGCGGCGGCGTCGGCAGCTCGGCTCGAGGACGAGGTGCTTGCGCTCGAGCGCAAGCTGGCGGGACGGGACCTCAGGCCGTCGGGGCCGGTGCGGATCACGACGACGGACACGCTCGGCGCGGTGCTGATGCGGCATCTGCCGGCGATGCGCGCCGCGCATCCGGAGATCCAGCCGGAGATCATCATCTCGAATGCGATGGCGAACCTGACGCGCCGCGAGGCCGAGATCGCGATCCGGCCGACACCGGCGCCATCCGAACTGCTGGTCGGACGGCGCATTGCCGATATTGCCCATGCGGTCTACGGATCGCGCGCCTATCTCGCCCGCCGCGTCGACAGGGATCTGTCGATGCACGACTGGATCGGGCTCGACGATGCGCTGGCGGGGACCGTCATCGCCGGCTGGATGCGCGAGAACGTGCGTTCGGCCCGGACCGTCTGCCGGGTCGATGCGCTTCCGGCGCTGCGCGATGCCGCGGCGGCGGGACTGGGGCTTGCCCTGCTGCCCTGCTATGTCGGCGACCTCGCGCCCACGCTGCGCCGCCTGACGCCGAAAGCACTGGCGGAGCCGCGCTCGGCGCTGTGGTTATTGACCCATGACGATCTCAAGCGCACCGCGCGCATCCGCGCGACGCTCGATTTTCTCGCCAGGGCGCTCGCCTCGGAGCGTGCGCTGTTCGAGGGAAAGCGCGCCGGAAGCGCGCGTCGCTAGCCGGCCGGCGCACAGACCGTTAGGAGCCGACAACGTCCGTGACGGTATGGATGTCCTCTGCCGCGCGATTGGCAGGCATCCGATGATGCTCGCGAAAGGCAGCGACGATCGTCTTCAGCACAGCGCGGGAGTTTGCATCGGACAGCGCCGACAGCAGCATGATCTCCGACGGCGGCAGGGCAGGCAGGCCGAGCCGCCGGCTGACCTCGATCGTCCCGGCCGGGGCGAGCCGGCGGGAGAACACCGACGTAGCGAGGCCTGCGGCGACCGCATCGGCGACAGCAAAGGACCCACAGCCCAGGAAGCTTTCCGTCCACGGGATGTTCGCCGCCGCCAGCGCGCGCGTCGCGATGTTGAGCACGCCGCAGGACGGCGAGGAGGCGGCGAGCCGCAGCGGCTCGCCCGCGCGATGGACGAAGTCCGGCGTGGCGAACCAGCCATAGTGGTCCGTCGCCAGCATCTCGCCGTCGCGGCGGTCGTCCTCGCGGCGGATGATGGCGGCATCGATCTCGCCGCGATCGAAGGCATCGAGCAGGTCGCGGGAATCCTCGAGCCTTACTTCGATGGTGAGCGCCGGGTCGTGCGCATGCAGCCGCGCCAGCAAGGTCGGAACCTCCGCGCCTCCGACATGGGTGGCAATGCCGAGCGAGAAGCGACGCGGGCGCAGGGGCGACAACGCCGCGACGGCGCGATCATGCGCGGCGAGCAATTCCTGTGCGGGGGCGAGGAAAGCTGCACCCTGCGCCGACAGGCGCACCAGGCGCGGTGTCCGTTCGATCAGCCTGTGGCCGAGCTGGCTTTCCAGCCGCTTCAACTTGACGCTGATCGCGCCCTGCGTGGTGCCGAGCGTTTCGGCGGCGCGCGTAAAGCTCTTGAGATCGGCGATGGTCACGAATGTCTTCACGGCGTCGACGTCGAGCGTGGTCATGTCAGTCATCCGGATTTGTTGTCTCTGAAATATCTAGTCATCCAATTCACCAATGCTCAAGCCATGACTAGCTTTGCGTTGTGAAGCGCCGTGGCCACCCGATTCCTGCCGCTGCTGCCTCAATACATCGTGAGTCGATCGATCGACGCTGCTGCCAGCACCCTGGCAACAGCGTGCGGTAGTCCGTTGGCTTGCCACAACAAAAGGCCTGATCATGTCTACTGAACTGAGCCGCCGCGGCGCTGTCGTGCTGTCTGCCGTATGCCTTGCCTGCCTGATGTTCGGATTGGAGATTTCCAGCATCCCCGCGATCCTGCCGACGCTGGAGCGGGTGCTGCATGCCGACTTCAAGGCGCTGCAATGGATCATGAACGCCTACACGATCGCGGTCACCACGGTGCTGATGGCGATCGGGACGGTGGCGGACCGCTATGGCCGCAAGCGGATCTTCCTGGTCGCGATCGCGGCATTCGGCATCACCTCGCTGATTTGCGGCGTCGCCTCGAGCGTCGAAATGCTGATTGTCGCCCGGTTCCTGCAGGGCCTCAGCGGCGGTGCGCTCTTGATCTGCCAGATCGCCGTGCTCTCGCACGAATTCCAGGGCGGCCGGGTGCGCGCCGTTGCCTGGGGCTGGTGGGGCGTCATCTTCGGCATCGGTCTCGGCTTCGGCCCGATCATCGGCGGCGCCGTCGTCGCGGTGCTGAGCTGGCAGTGGGTGTTCCTCGTCCACGTGCTGTTCGCGGCCGCGGCGTTCGTGCTCACGATCGGCGGCGTGCATGAATCGAAGGATCCGAAGGCCAGCAGCCTCGACGTCGCCGGTATCGTGACGATGTCGCTCGCGGTGTTCTGCCTCGCCTTCTATATTACGCAGGGGCCGGATCTCGGCTTTGCCAGCCCGATGGGGCTTGCGATTCTCGGCGTCTCCGCCGTGAGCTTCATCGCGTTCCTGGTTGCCGAGCGAGTCAGCCGGCGGCCGATGTTCGACTTCTCCGTCTTTCGGATTCCGGCTTTCTCCGGTTCGATCGTCGGCTCGGCGGCGATGAACCTCAGCTACTGGCCCTTCATGATCTACCTGCCGATCTGGTTCCACGCCGGCCTCGGCTATGACAGCGTGTCCGCGGGACTTGCGCTGCTCGCCTACACGCTGCCGACGCTGGTGATGCCGCCGTTCGCCGAGCGCCTGTCGCTGCGCTATCAGCCGGGCCTGATCATCCCGGTCGGGCTGTTCACCATCGGCGCCGGATTCATGCTGATGAAGTTCGGCAGCGCCGCCGCGCAGGCGAACTGGGCGACGATGCTGCCGGGCTGCCTGCTCGCCGGAATCGGTCTTGGCATCACCAATACGCCGGTGACCAACACGACGACCGGCTCGGTCTCGAGCGACCGCGCCGGCATGGCCTCGGGCATCGACATGAGCGCGCGGATGGTGTCGCTTTCGGTCAACATCGCGCTGATGGGCTTCATCCTGGCAAGCGGCGTGCTGGCGCATCTGAAGGCGGTGCTGCCGGCGCTCGACGGCGCGCAACTTCGGGCAATCGCCGAGCGGATCGCGGCCGGCGACATCGCAGCCGCGCCGGAGCTGACCGGTCCGGTCGTGCATCAGGCCCTCGCGAGCGGCTTCGGCTGGGTGATGCTCTATGGCGGCATCGGGGTGTGGATCATGGCCGCGCTCAGCTTCCTGATTTTCAACGCGCGGCCGGTACGGCAGGCCGAGGCTCACGGCACGAAGTGAACACGATGTCGCCGTGCCTGCCCAGGGACAGGGGCGGGCAGGCGGTATCGGTCACTTCGCGAGGGTCAGCAGCGGCTTGTCCTTCTCGACGATGTAGGTCGCAAGCTCGCTGGCGGTGACGTCGCCGACATTTCTCGCCGCATGGACCGTGCCGGCGGGAATGAACAGCACGTCGCCGGCCTTCAGCCTCGCCGGCGGCCTGCCGTCGACGTCGTATTCGAGCGTGCCGGCGAGCACATAGATGATTTCTTCCCCCGGATGTGTATGGCGGCCGAAGGCCTTGCCCGGCGCGATGTCGACACGCACCTGCACGGCTTCACGCCCAGAGGCGCTGAGGTCGTGGCGCTGCAGGTCGGTTCGCGTGAAGCCCGCCGGTTGCTGCGCCTGCGCGCTCGGTATGGTCAGGAGGCTTGCGGTGAACAAGGCCGTCCTTGCGAGCAGGCGCGTTGCCTTCATCAGCTTGCTGGTCATCTTGAACTCCAGTCTTCTGGACTTGTCCGACGGCGAGCCGGCAAGCGGCCGGCCCGCGTCGGAGATCGTCATGCGTTCGTTTCAGACGAGGGTGGTCGTGACGGCGATGTTGCCGTGGACCGCCTTGGAGTAGGGGCAGATGCCGTGCGCGGCTTCGATCAGCTCCTGCGCAACCTCGCGCTCGACGCCGGGGACGTGGACGTTGAGGCGGGCGCTCAGGAAGAAGGCGCTGCCGGCCTGGTTCAGATCGATCTCGGCGTCGACCTCCGGCTCGCTCGCGAGCTTGACCTTGCGCTGTCCGGCGGCGAGCTGGATCGCGCCGATGTAGCAGGCCGACCAGGCGGCGGCGAACAGGTTTTCCGCGGCAGGGTGCGGCTGCGGCAGCTTGACGTCGAGGAAGCCGTCGCGCGAGCGGGCGGCGCCGTTCGGGCCGGCGGTGACGTGGGTCTTTCCGGTGACGAGAACCTTTGCAGTGGCGGTCATGGCGAGCTCCTTCGGTGAACATAGATCGTATCCGATCTAATCGTGTACGCGTTGAAATAGGCCCGAGACTTGATTGTGTCAAGCACTTCCGATTTAATCGGATGCGATTTATATCGACCGCGACATCACAAACTCCGGAGACGCCCGTGACCCGCACCTCCAAGGCCGAGACCAAAGGCCGAAAACTCTCGAATTTTCTGTGCTTTGCGGTCTATTCGGCCAATCTGGCCTTCGGCCGCGCCTACAAGCCGATCCTGGATGCGGTCGGCCTGACCTACACCCAATACATCGCCATGGTGGCACTGTCGGAGGAGGACGAGCAGACCGTCAGCGCGCTCGGCGAAAAGCTGTTTCTGGAATCCAACACGCTGACGCCGATCCTCAAGAAGCTCGAGCAAAGCGGCTATATCAGCCGCGTCAGAGATCCCGCCGATGAGCGGCAGGTTCGCGTGAGCCTGACGGCGGCGGGTCGGCGCCTGCTCGACAAGGACATCAATGTGTCCTTGGTCGAAGCCACCGGGCTCGGCGACGAATTTCCCGTTGTGCAGAAGACCGTCGCGAGGCTGCGCGACAATCTGCTGCGCAACACGCGCGCCGATCCGAAGAAGGGCTGATCCTGCGCGCCGAATTGTAACGCGCTGTATCCGCGCCGCGCCCTTCCGCATTTTCGCCACGGCGCGACCGACAACTCCGCGCCGCTTCGGGGATGACGCGGAGGAGAACGGCGATTGCCGCGTCACGCCGGCAGTCCGGGTCCGATCAAAAGCGGCCGGGTGGCAGGGGCAAGCGATTCTGAATCTTGCTCTAGCCGGACACGAGCTCAGGAAGTACGGGTCGCGATGCGCTCGCCCCGCTTCGATCCGATCCAAGGTGTACGGGCCCCGGCAATTTGATGCGGACAAGAAGGCCGTGCGGCGTGTTGTCGTGCAGCGACAGCTGGCCGCCATGCCCGCACACCATGGCCTGCGCGATCGAAAGGCCAAGTCCGAAGCCGCTTTTCTCGTCCATGGTGCGGGCCTCGTCTCCGCGGACGAACGGCTTCAGCATTTCGGCCCGGCGGTGCTCTGGAATCCCCGGACCGTCGTCCGAGACATCGATGGTGGCCTGATCGGCTGACGCGGTCAGCCGGATATCGACTTCGCTACCGAACCGCAGGGCGTTCTCCACCAGGTTGGTCACGGTGCGGCTGATCTCGCTCGGGCGGATCAGGAGCGAAGCCCTGGTCGGGCCCTGGTAGCGCACGACGTGACCGCAATCGGAGAATTGCTCGCAGATCGTCTGCAGCAGCGCCGCCACGTTCACCAGGGTCGGCTTCGCCGCGCTGCCGCCGCTCAGGAATGACAGCACGGATTCCAGCATGGCCTGCATCTGGTCGAGGTCATGCAGGGTCTCCGCGCGCTGGGCATCGTTTTCGATGTATTCGGACCTGAGCCGCAGCCGGGTGATCGGCGTGCGCAGGTCGTGACTGATGGCGGCGAGCATGCGCGTGCGGTCATTCATCAACGTGGTGATGCGTTCGCGCATGCGATTGAGCGCGACCGCTGCGGCGCGGATTTCCTCCGGGCCGGTCTCCGGCAGCGGCGCGGCGGCCTGGCTGATGCTGAAATTCTCGGCGGCGCGGGCGAACGCGGACAGCGGCGCGCTGAGAGCGCGGCCGGCCCACACGCCGAGCAGCGTGACGCTGACGAACAGGAACAGGAATGTGCTGACCCAGAATCCGCCGAAGAAGGGCGGCATTTTCGTCGGGCCGATCGTCGCTTCGAACAGGGCTCCGTCCGGCAACCGAACCGCCGCCGGCGCGGTCTTCGAGGAAAACTCGTCGATATCGTCGACGCCGGGCTGCTCTGACGAAGCACCGTCAGACGAGCCCGGACCTGCGTCGCGCAATGTGAGGTGCAGGCGAGGAAAGGCTCGATCGGCCGCGCGCAACAGCGTTGCGCGATCGGCCGCAGGGGCCTCGGCCAGAAGCTTGGCAACCAGCTGGAACTGATGGATCGGCCTGT
This sequence comes from Bradyrhizobium sp. BRP56, assembly GCF_020194035.1. Lineage (NCBI taxonomy): Bacteria > Pseudomonadati > Pseudomonadota > Alphaproteobacteria > Hyphomicrobiales > Nitrobacteraceae > Bradyrhizobium > Bradyrhizobium sp. BRP56. Next base: position 126,743 of record NZ_JADYVV010000003.1, on the reverse strand, counting down.
CCGCGAACGATCTCGGCTTCTGGCCGACGAAATAGAGCCCGATCAGCGCATGGATGAGCACCAGCGACAGCAGGATCAGCGCGGCGATCTGGCCACTGATCCGGTGGAAGCTGAAAAGCGCGGCAATCCTGCGGGTCCAGCTCATGCGTCCTCCACATGCGGCGTGAAGATGTAGCCGCCGGTGCGCACCGTCCGGATCACCGACGATCCTTCGCTCGTATCGAGCTTGCGGCGAAGCCGACTGACCAAGACGTCGATGCTGCGCCCGAACGGACTGGCCGGCCGGCTGCGCGTCATGGTCAAGAGGCCATCCCGCGTCAGGATCCGGCCCGGCCGCTCGCAGAACACCTGCAGCAGGTCGAACTCCGCGCTGGTCAGCGGGACCTGGGCGCCGTCGGGATCGCGCAATTCGCGCAGGCGAAGATCGATGGTCCAATCCTGGAAGCGCAGGCGCGCGGCGCTCTGGCCCGAGCGCCCGGCAAGGCCGGCTTGGGCCTGGCGACGCAGCACGGCGTTGATCCGCGCCAGCAGCTCGCGTGGATTGAACGGCTTGGCGAGATAATCATCCGCGCCCATCTCGAGCCCGAGGATCCGGTCGAGGTCTTCGCCCTTTGCCGTGAGCATGATGATCGGGATCGTCGAGTCGCCGCGCAGGCGTCGACACAGGGTCAGTCCATCCTCCCCGGGCAGCATCAGATCGAGGACGACGAGATCGAGCGAATGCCCGGCAAGGTAACGATCCATTTCCCTGCCGTTCGAGGCCGTGGCCACCAGGCAGGATTGGTCGCGCAGGTAGCGGGCAATCAGGTCTCTGGTCTGCAGATCGTCTTCGACGATCAGGATCTTCGGAGTGTTTGCAAGCATGATCCGCGACTGGGTCCTCATCATAACGTCATTGGCGCGCGTTCCAGCGCGCTCAGCCACCAATTGACCAGCATACGCGTCGCTTGTGGGCGGCATTGCGCCTTTTCGTAAGCATAATGTTTCTGAACTGTAAGCGTCGCTCGCAGCCCGAAGCAATCCGCGATACCGGCCGCGTCGCATCGCGCTCACAGTCCCAAACCACTCGAAATAATCCCGCAATCCGGCAGCCACACCGCAGCCATCACCATCCCGTCACAACGGGCTTGTTGTTCGCGAGGTGTGGAATGAAGACGTGGCGGGGCTTTGTCGCGGCGATCGTGCTGTCGGGGTTTTCGATCCCGGGGACGCCCGTGATATGGCCATTGTTGACTCCGGTGGCGGCCCAATCGGTTGATGCGATCACGGTGGAAGGCAACCGGAGGGTAGAGGCGGAGACCATCCGCTCCTATTTCAGGCCCGGGCCCGGTGGCCGTCTCGATCAAGCTGCCATCGACGACGGCCTCAAGGAGCTGGTCGGGACCGGGTTGTTCCAGGACGTCAAGATCAATCAGGCGGGCGGCCGGATCGTCGTTTTGGTGATCGAGAATCCGGTGATCGACCGCGTCGCGTTCGAGGGCAACAAGAAGATCAAGGACGAGCAGCTCTCGGCCGAAATGCAGTCCAAGCCGCGGGGTACCCTGTCGCGGCCGATGGTGCAGTCGGATGCACTGCGGATCGCCGAGATCTATCGGCGCTCAGGCCGCTACGACGTGCACGTCACGCCGGAAATCATCGAACGCTCGAACAACCGCGTCGATCTCGTCTTCACCGTCGATGAGGGAGCGAAGACCGGCATCAAGACCATCGAGTTCATCGGCAACAACAGTTTTTCGGCGGCGCGCCTGAAGGACGTGATCAAGACCCATGAGACGAACTTCCTGAGCTTTCTCGGCAACGCCGACATCTATGATCCGGATCGGGTCGAGGCCGATCGTGACCTGATCCGCCGCTTCTATCTGAAGCACGGCTACGCGGACGTCCAGGTCGTGGCAGCGCTCGCCGAGTATGATCCGGAGCGCAAGGGCTTTCAGGTGACGTTCAAGATCGATGAGGGGCAGCAGTACCGCGTTGCGACGGTCGGTTTCCGCTCGAACATTGCGGGCTTCGATCCGACGACGCTGCGTTCATTGTCGCGCGTCGGCGAGGGCTCGCTCTACAATGTCGAGGCGGTCGAGAAGTCGGTCGAGGACATGCAGATCGAAGCGTCGCGCCGCGGCTACGCTTTCGCGGTGGTCCGTCCGGACGGAGCCCGGAATTTCGAGGCCCACACGGTGGGGATCGTGTTTCGCGTGGAGGAGGGGCCACGCACCTATATCGAGCGGATCGACATTCGCGGCAACGGCCGCACCCGGGACTACGTGATCCGGCGCGAGTTCGATCTCTCCGAGGGCGATGCATATAACCGTGCGCTGGTCGATCGCGCCGAGCGGCGGCTGAAGAATCTCGACTACTTCAAGACCGTCAAGATCACCACCGAGCCCGGCTCGACGAGCGATCGCGTGGTGTTGGTTGTCGATCTGGAGGAAAAGTCGACCGGCGATTTCTCCGTGTCGGGCGGTTATTCCACGACGGACGGCGCGCTTGCCGAGGTCAGCATCTCGGAGCGAAATCTGCTCGGCCGTGGCCTGTTCGCCAAGGCGACGGTCAGCTACGGCCAATACTCGCGCGGCCTGTCGCTGTCGTTTGTCGAACCGTATTTGCTCGACTATCGCGTCGCGCTCGGGCTCGATGCGTATTACAAGGAGCAATTGCCGACCGACTACACGACCTATGGCGTGAAGACGATCGGGTTCTCGCCGCGGCTCGGCCTGGCCTTGCGCGAAGACCTGACCCTCCAGTTGCGATACTCGCTCTATCAGCAGGAAATCTCGCTCGATAGCGCCTACGCGAACTGCAACAACAATCCGTCCAACCCGTCGCTCGCGTTCAATCCGACGCCTGCCTACATCCAGAGTGTGCTTGGCGGCGTCGATCCCACGAACTCGGTCTCGTCGGGGCTTTATGGATACGGCTGCTACGGCGACGGAGAATCCACCTTGCCGGTGCGCAAGGAGCTCGCCGCAGGGGCGACCTGGACCTCGCAGATCGGCTACACGCTGAGCTACAACACCGTCGACAACAACAAGAACCCGACCGATGGCCTGCTGATCGACTTCAAGCAGGACTTTGCCGGCGTCGGCGGCGACGTGACGTATCTGAAGAGCGCGGTCGACGCGAAATACTATACGCCGCTGGTGTCCGACCTGATCGGACTGATCCACCTGCAGGGCGGCCTGCTCACCAAGGTCGGCGACAATGATCTGCGGATGCTGGACCATTTCCAGATGGGGCCGAACCTGGTGCGTGGCTTTGCCACGAACGGCATCGGCCCGCGTGACATCACCTATGCGAACCTTGGCGCAGTCGGAGACGCGCTCGGCGGCACCAAATATTGGGGTGCGTCGATGGAGCTGCAGATGCCGTTCTGGTTCCTGCCCTCCGAGGTTGGGCTGAAGGGGGCTGTCTATGCGGACGCCGGCTCGCTTTGGGGCTATCAAGGCCCGACGTCGTGGGCCGCAACCGGCGAGGTGAATACGGCTGCTTGCAAATGCGGCCTTCAATACGACGATGGGAACGTGGTGCGAACCTCGGTCGGTGTCGGCCTGATCTGGGCCTCGCCGTTCGGCCCGCTGCGGTTCGATTACGCCGTGCCGCTCACGAAGGGCAAATACGACATCGTGCAGGAGTTCCGGTTCGGAGGCGGGGCGTCGTTCTGAGAGCAGTCGCTTCGCTTGCCGGACTGTGTCGCGGGTTGCGGTAAGCTCCTGGCGTGACGCCTGCCATGCCGCCCTGCGGCTTGCGGTATCAGGCGAAGCGGGGCAGGCTGCATTGGTTCAATTTCCGATCCGAGGCAATCCATGTCACGCGTGTCAATCAAGACCAGGAACGACCTGCCGAGCGAGCTCAAGCCGCTGTGGGACAAGATGACCACCTATGGCGCGTTCGAGAACCAGGCCGGCGTCATGGCGCAGCGCCCGCCGATCTTCAAGCACATGTGGTCGCTGCTGGTCGATCTCGCCGACGAGGCGGTGGTCTTGAAGCGGCATCTCGAGCTCGCGCTGGTAACGGTGTCGCTGCTCAACAAGTGCGATTATTGCGTGTCGCACCATGCGCCGAAGCTCGCGATCCAGGGGGTCTCGGAGGCGGGCGCCGAGCGGCTGCTCGACTATCAGGATCATCCCGAGCTCGATGCGCTCGACAAGCTCGTGGTCGAATATGCGATCGCCGTCACCAACAACTGGAACAAGACCCGCGACGAGATCTTCGCACGGCTGCGAGAACACTTCTCGGAACCGCAGATCGTCGAGCTGACCTGGCGGATCGCGCTGTGCGGCGCGTTCAATCGCTTCAACGATATCTTGCAGCTCGATGTCGAGCAGGGCGTTCCGCATCGCGAGGCCGCGGAGTGACGGCCTGATCAAGCCGCAGGTGTGATGTCGCCGAGCGTCGTGAGCACGAAGTCGGCGCGCGCGGACGGCGATACCTTCGGCAGGTGGATCACGTCGTAGCCGAGCGCTGGAAGCGTCTCCATCAGCCGCCGATACTCGGCCATTGCGGCCTCGAAGCCGTGCCGCCGCTCCGGATCGGTGACGTAGATCTCGGGCCACGGCGGCGTCATGAACACGCATCTGTGGTAGCGATGGACGGAGCAGGTCGGGTGCAGCACCGGCTCGCCCGTCAATGCCTGCAGCGCCGACGCCGCGTCGACGATGCCGCGATCGAAGAACACCCATCCGGAATGGGCATGGGCCGCCGTCATGTCGTTCATGGCGACGTCGATGGCGCGACGCAGGAAGTCAGCCGCATCGTCCCAGGGCAGCCCCTTGCCGCCGGACGCGAGCTGATCGGCGATGATGCGGCGGCCGGGCTCTTCGACAACCGGATAGCCGCGTGCACAGAGTTCGGCCAGCAAGGTCGATTTTCCGCCGCCGGAGCAGCCGGAGATCAGGACGAAGCGGTTTTGCAAGGGGTGTCCTTTTCGTTTTGAAGTAGGATGAAGGGCGCCAACGAACCGCGGATATGGAATGCTCGACTTCGTTGGCAGTTTGGAAGAGCTAGCCTGGAGGTTTTTAGGCGGCGCCGCGCTTGAGTCACGCAATAGACCCATCAACATCAGGTTGGGCCAGAAGTTGATTGTGGGGGAGTGCCCCTAACGCTGGAGCACTCACCTCGCAATCTTCGACAGGGCTCTCAAGCTTCCATGCTCGGAATTAGCCCTTCATAGACCCGCATGATGGCATCTTGCAAAGCAACAGCACGCATGTCGCCGCCCTTTAGTCCGGTTGCACACTGTCCCCACTGATCAGCCGTTCGAGTCTGCAATGCTGCCACGAGACGATCGGGATCGAAGTCATGTGCGGAGCGAGACATTATCCGAACAAGACCTCCAAAAATTGCACCTCCGTGACCCATCTTTTGATCGGGGAAGGCCACAGCCATATTCGTCAGGACGGCCGAGGTGATAGCTGGTCCAAAGCGCCTAATCGAGGTCGCAATCGCTGCGGTGAAGGCGACCTCACGAGGGCGCCAAGCGGTCGACGAGGTGTTCCTTGCAATTCGCAAGCCCGCTTCCGTGACGATCTGATGAATCTCCAGCGCGTCCTCATCTGCTGCGGCGACCGCGGCAAAGTAATCGTCGAGCCGATTCACAGGCTTTCGCGCCCGATTGGCAACGATGAACATGCGGGCCTCTTCTTGGATGTTTTGATATCTAAACACACAGCAAGGCAGCTGAGGGATATCCTCCCGCTGCGATGCAGCCATCCAGCGATGCTGACCGTCGATTATGGTGAGAGTATCGTCAGGGCGTCGCGAAACGACGAGTGGCGCGCATAGGCGCCAATCGAACTTTGCGGCTATACCGGAGATTAGCCGGCGAGAAGCCGCATTGTCAGTTGATCGTTGGTAGGCTCCATCGATCGAAAGGCGTTCAAGATGGATCCACTCGATCGACGGTTGTGAACCGACTGGAGGGTACTGACGCTGCCGCCTACCCTTGGACTTTTTCTGTCCAGCGACGTTAGCTCTGGTGCGCGAGCTCGTCCCAAACTGTCGCGCCTTTCCGGGTCCAACGCTTGTGATTGTTGGTATCGAATTCGATTTGAGCCCCTCAATGAATTCAGCAGTCTCCTCTACGGAGCGAACCCAAACGTCGCCACAGCGTTCTATGATGACGTTGCCGAGATGCACTCTAGCTCGACCAAGTTCCGTGGCGAGAGTAAAAGTCCCATTGGCTTCAATGCCGCCAGCCATATGCGGTGGGACCCAATCCGGCATCGGAAATTGCCCGTGTGTCCATGTCCTGATTTCAGTTTCATCGTTAATACTTAACTGGTGGTTGTATGTCATAGTTCGATCTCCCTAGTGGCTCGCTCAAGGTCGTTTGCGGGCGGGAGAACGATGCAGCGGACCATCGACCGCTCTGTGAAGGATTCGCAACCGAACATGTTGTCTACAGGGTTTTCCAACACAATCCGTTACATGGCATCACGCTCTATCACCTGCACGACGCTCGCGCTGTTGGTCTGTGGTGCGATGCTTCAGCCGGCGCGCGCTGCCGAACCCGGCGAACCGATCCGCGTCGGCGCGGTGCTGCCGTTTTCCGGCGGGGTCGAGCTTTATGGCCAGCAGGCGAAACTTGGGCTCGATCTCGCCGCCAGGGACATCAACGCGGCCGGCGGCATTCTCGGCCGGCCGGTCGAAATCATCTATGCCGACGACAAGACGCGGCCGGAGGCGGCCGCTGACGCCATGCATTCGCTGGTCGACAAGGACGGCGTGCTGGCGGTGGTCGGTCCGATCACCTCGCGCAACCTGAATGCGCTGGTGCCGCTTGCCGAGAGTTCGAAGACGCCGTTGCTCTACGCCACCAATTACGAGGGCGGCAAATGCAGCCGCTATCTGTTTTCGTTCGGCGCGGTGCCGAACCAGGAGCTCGGCCAGCTGCTGCCCTACATGACGCAAACCTTCGGCAACACGTACTTCCTGCTCGGCGCCGACCGGGTCTGGCCGCACCAGATGTTCGGCATCGCGCAGCCCTTGATCGGGAAGTTCGGCGGCAAGGTGGTCGAGACCAAATACACGCTGGGGACGGAGACCGACTTCTCTCCGCTGATCAAGGAGATCGCGGCGAGCAAGGCCAAGGTGCTGCTGTTCGCGCTGAAGGGCGACGGGATGGATTTCATCCGGCAGGCCGACGAGGCCGGGCTGTTGAAGGACATCACCGTCGCTTTTCTTGGATTGTCGGAAGTCGACCTCGGCATCTTCCGCGGCAAGGGGCAGAACATGGTGACCGTGGTGCCGGCGGTCGCGGCGAGCGAGGATCCTGCCGTCAAGGCATTCGTCGCGAAGGCCCGCGCCGCCGCGGAGCCGGGTGTCGCGGTGTCGAACTATGTGATGACGCATTACAACACGCTGATCGCGCTGAAGGCGGCGGTCGAGAAGGCCGGCAAGCTCGACAAGGAGGCGATCATCGACGCGATGGCGGGCCTCACCGTTCCGTCGCCGACCGGCCCTGTCACGCTCGGCCAGGATCATCACGCGGCGATGAACATGTTCATTGCCAAGACACAAGGTTCCGAGCTTGTGCAGGTCCGCGCGCTCGGTGAGATCGCGCCGGAGCCGGGGTGCAGTCTGGCTGGCCGCTGACCAGCTGGAATATCTCGGTAGCCGCGCCAGACGCCATGCTCGCAAAAAAGTGAGCTGGCGCGCTCGTCAGCTGTCGGTTTCGCGCCGTCCTGTTCGTCTTCCAGCCAGAACGAGCTGCATGGGAGTTCCGGAATGAGCAATTCGACCTACCGATGGGTGATCGTCGCGGCCGGCGGCCTGCTCGGCTGCGTCGCGATCGGCGGCATGTTTTCGCTGCCGGTGTTCCTCCAGCCCATGGCGCGCGAGACCGGCTGGTCGGTGACCGGCATCTCCAGCGCGATGACAATCGGCTTCCTCGCGATGGCCTTCACCAGCATGATCTGGGGCACGCTGTCCGACCGCTTCGGGCCGCTTCCGGTGGTGCTGACCGGATCGGTCGTGCTGGCGGCAAGCCTCGCGCTGGCCAGCCAGACAACATCGCTGCTGGCCTTTCAGTTCGTGTTCGGCGCGGTGGTCGGCGCGGCAACGGCGGCGATCTTCGCGCCGATGATGGCTTGCGTCACCGGCTGGTTCGACACCCATCGAAGCCTCGCCGTTTCGCTGGTGTCGGCCGGCATGGGCATGGCGCCGATGACGATGTCGCCGCTTGCGGCCTGGCTGATCTCCCACCACGACTGGCGCACCGCGATGCTGATCGTCTCGGGCGTGGTCGGCGCGATCATGATCCCGGTCTCATTCCTGGTGCGCCGCCCGCCGGCGCTGCAGGGCGACCACGCTGAAGCGGTCTCCGAAAACGGCGAACCGCCGATGTCGCTGGCGCAGGCGCTGCGCTCGCCGCAATTCATCATCCTGATCGCGACCAATTTCTTCTGCTGCGCCACCCATTCGGGCCCGATCATCCATACCGTGAGTTACGCGGTCACCTGCGGCATTCCGATGGTTGCTGCGGTGACGATCTACAGCGTCGAAGGGCTCGCCGGGATGGGCGGCCGCATCGCCTTCGGCCTGCTCGGCGACCGCTTTGGCGCCAAGCGCGTGCTGGTGCTCGGATTGCTGGCGCAGGCGTTCGGCGCGCTCGGCTACGTCTTCGCGCGCGAGCTTGCCGCATTCTACGCGGTCGCGGCGATCTTCGGCTTCATCTATGCCGGCACCATGCCGCTGTATTCCGTGCTGATCCGCGAGAATTTTCCGCTGCGGATGATGGGAACCGTGATCGGCGGCACCGCGATGGCCGGCAGCCTCGGCATGGCGACCGGGCCTTTGGCCGGCGGCCTGATCTACGACACCTTTGCGAGCTACACGTGGCTCTATGTCGGCTCCTGGGCTGTCGGCATCGGCGCGTTCCTGATCATGATGACCTTCCGCCCGATGCCGGCGGCGCGGCCCGTGGCGGTGCCGGCGCCGGCATGAGGCCGGTGCGCGCGTGAAGCGATCTGCTTCACGCGCGGCTGCGCTTCGGTCGCCGGATGGCACGCACCTTGTTGTTGGCGGAACCGCTGCCGCAGAAGAAGCGGTCGGCGCCGTCGGACTCGAGGCCAGAGACGAACGTGCCCTGCGGCATCTCCAGCTTTTCCATGACTTCACCGGTCTGCGGGTCGATCCGCCGCACGTCGCTTTCATCGCCTTCCCAGGTGCCGTGCCAGAGTTCGCCATCGACCCAGGAGACGCCGGTGACGAACCGGTTGCTTTCGATGGTGCGCAGAACCTTGCCGGTTTCCGGATCGATCTGAACAATGGTGCGATCGCGATACTGGCCGACCCACAGCGAGCCCTCCGCCCAGGCGAGGCCCGAGTCGCGGCCGCCGCCGGGTGAGGGGATGGTGGATATCACGCGCCCGCTGTTCGGCTCGATCTTCAGAATGCGGTCCTCGGCGATCTGATAGAGGTGCTTGCCGTCGAAGGCGGTGCCGGCATGCGCCGCGATATCGAGGGTGCGGGTGGTGTTGCCGCTGTCGGGATCGAAGGCGACCAGGCGATCGCCGGCCGCGAACCAGACCTGCTCGCCGTCGAAGCTGACGCCGCCGACGTTCTCGACGCCGTCGAAGGGGCCGTATTCCCGGATGATCTCGGCCGTGGCCTTTTTCATGTGCGCTCCTGTCGCCTAAAGCTTCGGTTCTGATTGAATCAGAATCGAGGCTCCAGAATCCTGTTTTGACGCGTTTTCTTCACGCGAACCGGTATCCGCTTCGCTCGAGAACGCTCCAATTGCGCCCCGATGCTAGCCGTTCGGCAGCGGGGCAGGGAGTAACAACGTCGTCGTGAATCCCGGTACCGGCGGCGTCATCCAGCGCCGGGCGCGGGCACGACCGACCGACTGCACCTTGCCGGTGGCGGCCAATGTGTCGAGCGCGCGCTGCACGGTGCGCTGGCTCGCCCCCAGCGCGACCGACAGCGCCGAGCTCGACCAGGCCTCGCCGTCGGCGAGAAAGGCCAGCACCGCCGCATGCTCCTCCTCGACCGGCAGCGCCAAAACGCTCACCTCGCGCCGGCCATGTGGCTCCAGCACAAAGCCGTCAGGCGTGGCGCTGAGATCGGCGAGCGGCCGCAGCGCGCGGCGGAGCCGTCCGATCTCGACCCGCAGCCGCGCCCGGTGCGATTCATCGGCATGCTTGCCGCGAAACGCCCGCGCGATCAGCGTGCCGCGCGACACGTCCCGCGGCCACGCTTCGCCCAGCGCGCGGGCGAGCGCGAACAGCACCGGCCGTCGCGTCAGCGAAACCGTCGTGCCGATATCGCGCACGACGTAGCGGCAGGCATCGACGACGAGCGCCTTCGACGCCATCAGCGCCTCGACCTCTTCGAGCAGCAGCGGCCGCTCGCTGCCGCGCGCAATCAGGCGCGCCGCGGGCGTGGCGAGCAGGCGCGCGGTGCTTTCGACCTCGGCCGCGAGCTCGGCGATGCCGGCGCGGCGCGCGGCTTCCCTTGCGCGGGCCAGCGCTTCGCGTGCCGGCTTGGTCCGCAGCCGCCGCATCGCGATTCCAGCAACGACGAGTTCATGGCCGACCCGCAGCGCCGGCGGGAACGGCGCCGGGTCGAGGCCGTCAAGCATGCGCTCGGCCGCATCGAGGCTCCCGATCAGCAGCAGGCGGCGGATTTCGAGATAGCCGGCATGGGCGGCATTGAGTGCATCGCCTCGTGCTGCGAGCGTTGCGCGCGCCACGGCGAGGCTCTTCCCGGGAAAGGAAAGGTCGCGCGACACCAGCGCGATCTCGGCCTCCGCCACCACGCAGCGCGCCCGCGCGACCGCTTCGCGCGGGCCGAAGGCGCGGCCGGCGCGCCGCAACAGCTCCTTGGCGCGGGCGAAATCGCCGAGCCGGGCCATCGCGATGCCGCGCAGCGCCAGCGCCGGCGCATCGTCGCGCAGGGCCACCCGTTTCAGTGCGCCGAGGGGATCACCCGCCGCGAGCGCGCGCGCCGCAGCCGTTATCAGCGAGTCCATTCGAATCCCGACACACTTGTCACTCTCACCCTCCGAGGCCCGGTCCTAACCTAGCACATGACGACATGGATCATCTCCAGAGAGATCGAACGATGACCGGTTTCGAAACACGAGAAGATTGGGTGAGGGGGCGGCTCAGCGGACGCGGGCCCATCGTGGCGCGCTTTCTGTCGCTGGCGGCGGCGCCGACGTTCGCCGTGATGGCGCTGATTGCCGCGATGGCGCCGGCCGACATGATCTGCGGCGCGATGCAGGGGCCGCTGTCATTGCAGGGCATGGTCCCGATGTACGCGCTGATGAGCGCATTTCATCTGGCGCCATGGCTGCGCCTGTTCAGATGACTGGCTCAGCCCTCCGGCAAAGTGAAGACCGCGCATGGCCGCGCGATGCCGCGCAGTTCATGACTGCCGAGCGCGACCAGCGGCGTCTCGGTCTCGGCGGCGAGGGCGCCCGAAACCAGCACGGTCTGCTCCAGCGGCTTGCACAGCCCTTCGAGCCGACTCACCAGATTGACCGCGGCACCGATCGCGGTGAAGTCGAGGCGGTCGGCGGCGCCGATATTGCCCCAGTGCACCTCGCCGAGATGCAGCGCCGCGCCGAATGGCAACGGCGGCAAGCCCTGCTTGCGTCGCTCTGCATCGAGATGGGCCATGCCGACGCGCGCCGCCGACACCGCGCGCAATGCCGCCTCGGATGCGCTGCGCGCGCTGGTCGTGACCGGAAAGATCGCCAGCAGGCCGTCGCCGATGAATTTCAGCACCTCGCCGCCGAAGGCGTGGATGGCGCCCGCAATGCGGTCGAACCAGGCATCGAGCGCCGCGATCACCTCGGCAGGCGGATGGCTTTCCGACAGCGCGGTGAAGCCGCGGAGGTCGGCGAACAGCAGTGCGGCCCGGATGGTTTCGCCGGTATTGCGCCGCAATGGCGATGCCAGCACGCGCGCCGCGCTGCGCCGGCCGAGATAGGCCTCCAGCGCCGCCGTCAGCGTCGCGCGCGCCGCGAGCGCGGCGAGCGGCGCGGCCATGAACCGCGCCGCCTCGCGCAATTGATCCGCCTCGGCAGGTGTGAACGGGCGTGTCCCGATCCAGCCGAGGGTCGGGCCATCCGGCCGCGTTCCAATCGTGCCCTCGTGGATCGGGCCGGGCGCGAGAGTTCCGAGCCAGCGCCGGCCGGCGTCGCCGGATCCCACCATGTCGGGCATCGCAAAAGGTTGTTCCGGCGCGAATCCGAGCGCTTCGATGACCTCGCCGTTGTCGGCACGCCACAGCCAGGTTCGTCTTGCAATCAGGGGGTGCGGAACCTCGAGCGTCAGAGCGCCGCCGGCAAGCGGCAGGCCATCCGTGATAAGGTGGCTACCGAGGTCCGCCAACAACCAGTTGGCGCCCGCGGTCTCGGCGGCGGCGTCGACCAGCCAGCTCAACGTCGAGGACAATTGCATCACGCCATCATGGGGTTGACGCACCACTCTTGTCACGAATTATCCCTGAGCACCGACCGTCAATGGAGCATGGATCGATGACTGAAGCCTTCATCGTTCAACGCGAGATCCAGATCGCAGCCCCGGCTGCAACCGTGTTCGCCTTCCTGACCGATCCGCAAAAGATCGTGAGCTGGATGGGGCTCGAAGCCGCGACCGAGACGCATCCCGGGGGCCTCTACTTCCTCAAGGGGCTCGGCAGCGATCGCAGCCGCGCCGCGCGCGGTGCGTTCCGCGAGGTCGTGCCGGTGCATCGTCTGGCCTACAGCTTCGGCTGGGAGGGCAGCGAGGAAGTGCCGCCGGGATCGAGCCTGATCGAGATCGACCTGATGGAGCAGGACAACGGCACGCTGCTCCGCATGACCCATAGCGGCCTGCCGAACGCCGCGCAGTGCGAGAGCCACGACAAGGGTTGGGCGCATTACATGGGCCGGCTCTCCCACGCGGCCGCCGGTCGGGATCCCGGCCCCGACCACGGTCCCGCCAACCGCCATTGACGTCGCGTCATGTCGGCCATTTCGAGCCGAGGATGATCGAGCAGAAGTTCATCCTGGTATAGTTCATGTCCTTCAGCGCCAGCACGTCGGCCTTGACGTTGCCGAAGGTCGTCAGCGGCTTCCTGATGGTGCCGGCGGCGAAATGATCGATGATGTTCTCCTTGAAATTCGCCTCGCGCGGATAGTGCGCGCAGACATGGTCGCGGTGCTCGTGCGAGAAATCGTCGTAGGCGATGCCGAGTACGTCCATCTCGACGCCGGCGGTGACCAGCGCAATGGTCGGACGCATATGCTCGGGGACGCCAGGCGTGGTGTGCAGGGCGATTGAGGTCCAGACATCCTCGATGTCACGCTCCGGAACGCCATAGCCCCTGAGGAAGTCGCGCGCGGCGTTGGCGCCGTCGACCTCGAAGCGCAGATCGTGGCTCGCGTGAGCAGCGGTGAGGCCCATGTCGTGAAACATGGCGCCGATATAGAGCAGCTCGGGGTCGAATTTCAGCTTGCGGCGGTTGCCGGTCAGCGCGCCCCAGAAGAACACGCGGCGGCTGTGATTGTAGAGCAGGTCGTCCTCGGTATCGCGCACCAGCTGGGTGGCGGCGCGGGCCATCGCGCTGTCGGGTACGCGGATGCCGGCGATGATCTCGGTCATTTCAAGACGCTCCTCGATATGGCAAGACGATGCCGTGGCGTGCGAACACGCGAGCCCGGCGCTCGTCTCTGCGGTGTGTGCGGATCGCCGGGTGGCGCGATCCGTGGTGCGTTTGTCGCCCGGTTTGGGCCGATCCCGCAACGATCGTGCGCCGCCGGATCGGGCCAACCAGACGTCGTTTCGCGCCAGCGGGCAGGGAGAAGGTATGGCGATTCAGAGAGTCGCGATCGCGATTCACGAAGGGGTTCAGGCGCTCGATGTCGCGGGTCCCGTCGATGTGTTCGCGGAGACGAACGGCTTTGTGCCGGCGGGCGATGGCTATGAGACCGTGCTGGTCGGCGCCGGCTGCGAACCGCTGCGCGCATCGAACGGCATGAAGATATCGGCCGATCTCAGCTTCGACGAGGCACAGGAGAAGTTCGATATCCTGCTGGTGGCGGGCGGGCCGGCATTGCCCGACGCTGCGCCGGATCCCGAACTGACACAGTGGCTGCGTGGGGCGCCCGCGCGCGCCGAGCTCTATGGTTCGATTTGCACCGGCGCCTTCGCGCTCGGCCATGCCGGGCTGCTCGACGGCCACAAGGTGACGACGCATTGGCAGAACGCGCAGCGGCTGGCGGCGCGCTTTCCCGCGGCCGAGGTGATCTTCGACCGCATCTACATTCGCGACGGACATCTGATGACCTCGGCCGGCGTGACCGCGGGGATCGATCTCGGGCTCGCGCTGGTCGCCGAGCGGCACGGGCCGCAGGTTGCGGTCGCGGTGGCCAAGCGCCTGGTCGTGGTGGCACAGCGCCAGGGCGGGCAGTCGCAATTCAGTCCCTATCTCACCGCGCCGGTCGATGAGGATTCGCCGATTGCGCGCGCGCAGGCGCATGTCATGCAGCATGTCGGCGAGCGCCACACGCTGCAGTCGCTGGCGGAAGCCGTCGGCATGAGCGTGCGCAATTTCGGCCGCGCCTTTGCGCAGGAGACCGGAATCACGCCGCATGAATTCGTCGAGCGGGCGCGGGTCGACGCTGCGCGCCGGCTGCTCGAGGGCTCAGACCGGCCGCTGAAGGCGGTTGCGTTCGACTGCGGCTTCGGTTCGGCCGACCGGATGCGGATCGTGTTCACCGAGCGGCTCGGCGTGTCGCCGGCGCAGTACCGCGCGAGTTTTCGCAAACTGTGATGCGGTTCATCAACCGGAGGCTGTATCGGGGATAGGATCGACGTCGCCGACGCCGGATCATGCCACACATCTTCTCCCGAGAGGCCGCCCATGGACGCGCTCACGCTCTTCATCATCCGTCATGCCGAGAAGCCGGGCGATTCCTGGCCGGGACCCGGTTTCACCGCGGATGGCGTCTCCGACACCGAGTCGCTTGTGCTCCGTGGGTGGGAGCGTGCGGGCGCGTGGACCGCGTTGTTCGGCACCGATCTCACCGGCGGTGACTATGCCAAGCCCGATGCAATCTATGCCGCGACACCGGGCACCACGGCCAATCAGCCGCCGTCGAGCCGTCCGGCCGAGACGATCTCGGCGCTTGCCGCACGGCGCGGCCTGACCCCGAATGAAAGCTTTGGCAAGGGCGATGAGCCGAGGCTGGTGCCTGCGGTGCTGGCGCTGAAGGGCGTCGTGCTGCTGTGCTGGGAGCACAAGGCGATCATCTCCGATATCCTTCCGCTGATCCCGGTCAGCAAGGGCACCCCGCCGACCAAATGGGAGGGCAGCCGGTTCGACGTCGTGCTGCGCTTCGACCGCGCCAAGGGCGACGACAAGTTCGCCTTCAAGGAGCTGTTTCCGAAATTGCTGTCGGGCGATTCCGACAAGCCGCTGGGTGGCTGAATAGCGTCGCAGCTTGGCCGATCAGTCGAGCCCGAGCGCCTTGCGCGACTTCCGCGTCAACTTTTCGACGATGAGCGCATGCGCCTGGTCGAGATAGGCCTTGAGCTCAGCGTCGGGCAGGGAGTCGTTCGCCATCAACTGCACCCATTTGGCGCGCGCCAGATACGGTGCCGGCCGCGCCAGGCCCTGCTCGATCAGCAGCTGATAGGCCATGTTCGAGGTCTTGAACATGAAGCCACCGGTGCTCTCGATGTAGCCGCCGGCCAGCGCGAACATCTTGCCGCCGACCTTGAACACCGACGTGCCTTCCCATTGCACCACTTTGGTGGCGGCGGGCAGGCGCAGGCAATGGGCTTCGAAGGTCTTGGGGCGCATGAGTCGCAGGGCTGGAAGGCGTTCAAAGCCATAGGCCAGCCGCATGAAGGTCGGCAAGCCCCGGACTGAGAGCCCGGCCAGCCCTCGGTTAGCACTGGTCGCCGTCCATTTCGGAAATTTCACGAAAATGTGGGTTGTCGTCCTTCCATCTGTAGATATATCGTAAGATATGTTTTCAGTAAGGAATGCACAAATGAGACGATCGATGTTTCGCGACCGGGACGATGACGGCTTCCGGTTTGGGTTCTTCGCCATGGGCCGGCACGGCCGAGGCGGCCATCGCTTTGGCCGCGGCGGCCATGGCTTCTTCGGGCGGGGCGGCGGCGGTGATTTTCCGGGATCGCGGCGGCTTTCGTCGCAGGATCTGCAACTGGTCATCCTGGCGCTGCTCGGCGAGCAGCCGGCGCACGGCTACGAGTTGATCAAGAGGATCGAGGAGCGGTCGGACGGCTTCTACAGCCCGAGCCCGGGCGTGATCTATCCGGCGCTGACATTCCTCGAGGAGATCGGCCATGCCAGCGTCACCCAGGACGCGGCGCGCAAGCTCTACAGCATCACCGAGCAGGGCAAAGCGTATCTCGGCGAGAACCGCACGACCGCGGATACCATTCTCGAAGCGCTGTCGCGGATCGGCCGCCGCATGGAGGAGGTGCGCGAAGCCTTCGCCGGCGTGAGCGATCTCGACGGCGAAGCGTCCGACGAGGTGCATCGCGCCCGTCACGCGCTGAAGAGCGCGCTGCGCCAGAAGCGCGGCTGCGATGCCGCCGAGGCGCGGCGGATCGCAAAGATCCTCGACCGCGCGGCCGCTGAGATCCTGCAGCAATGACGCAGTCGCAAAGGAGCCCCTTCATGTACAACGCCGAACCGCACAGCGCGATCCGCGATGCCTGCGTCACCGCCGTCATCGAGCGCCTGCAGGCCACCCGCCGGGCGCCCGTGCGCGGCAACCCGATGCAGAGCGGAAGCCGCGACCCGCACGACTATGCCGAGCAGGGATTCTCGATCCACCCGGAGCAGGGCGAGCTCATCTATCTGTTGTGCCGCGGCCTGCGCGCCAGGCGCGTCGCCGAGTTCGCGACCTCGGTCGGAATGTCGACGCTCTATTTCGCCGCCGCGATGCGCGACAATGGCGGCGGCACCGTGATCGGGTCGGAGATCGTGCCGGCCAAGGTCGCAGCGGCGAAGCGCAATCTCGCAGAGGCCGGCCTTGCCGATTACGCCGACATCCGCGAGGGCGATGCGCGCAAGACGGTGCGCGATCTCGGCGGTCCCGTCGACTTCATCCTGATCGACGGCTGGCCGGGCGACAAGGGGCCGACGCTGGCGCGCCAGGTGATCGAGATCGTCGCGCCGCAGCTTCGCGTCGGCGGCTACGTCATGAACGACAATGCCGAGGCGGATTTCCTGGAGTTCGTGCGCGATCCCAACAATGGCTTCGTGTCGATCACGCTGCCGCTCAAGGGCGGCACCGAGCTCTGCCTGAAGGTGGCGTAGCGAGGATTCGCCTGCTGGCGTGATTGTGAGCCGCAACCACAACACGCCATGCTGGATTTTGCCGGCGCTTCTTGCTCTGTTCGAGGAAAATCAGGAGCGAAGCGCCGCATGTCCGAAGCCCCGCCGATTCATCCGCTCGATTGCCCAATCTGGAGCGCCCTGACCACGAGACAACGCGATCTGGCGGAGGGCGGCGCTGACGCGCGCCGCTTTCCTCTCGCGATCGCACCCTTCGCCGACATGGTCGACATGTCGCCAAAAAGCTTTGCCGCGCTCGGTGCGCTGTTGTCGGGATCTGAGATCGCGGTGCTGTTCACGCCCGATCCTGTCCCGGTGCCGCCGGAGTTCAAGGTGCTGCTGGCCGAGACCGGCGAGCAGATGATCGGCACGCCCGCTGACCATTCGGTGCCCGGCGTCGAGATCGTCACGCTCGGCGCTGCCGATGTTCCTGCGATGATGACGCTGACCGAGCTGACAAAGCCCGGACCGTTCAGTCCGCGGACGCATGAGCTCGGCAGCTTTTTCGGCATCCGCGTTGGCGGCGAACTGGTCGCGATGACCGGCGAACGGATGAAGCCGGGGAACTACACCGAGATGACCGCCGTCTGCGTGCATCCGGAGCACCGCGGCCGCGGCTACGCGCAGGCACTGCTGTCGGCGGTTGCCCGCCAGATCGTGGCGCGCGGCGAAATTCCATTCCTGCACGTCTTCACCAGCAACGTCTCGGCGATCGCGCTTTATCGCCGCCAGGGCATGGAGATCCGCCGCCGCCTGCACATCACGGTGTTGCAGAAACAGGGATAGGGATGCTCGGTAAACTGGGTTGAGGGAAATCCCCCATTCCTCATCGCCGATCTCGTGCTTACCTTTGCCGGATCGCAACACGATGAGAGAGGATATCTCGATGTCCGAGCAATCCCAGGACAAGCGTCCCGTAGCCGATCCGGCGGAGAACAACGCTTTCTTTCCGTCGCCTTACTCGCTTGGGCAATTCACCTCGGCCAGGTCGGATCTCTCCGGCGCGGACTATCCCAACGCCTACAGGGGTGGCCGCTGGAAAATTCTGATGATTGCCGCGGACGAGCGCTATCTGCTGTTGCAGAACGGAACGATGTTCTCGACCGGCAACCATCCCGTCGAGACCTTGTTGCCGATGTATCACCTCGACAAGGCGGGCTTCGAATTCGACATCGCGACCTTGTCGGGCAATCCGGTCAAATTCGAGCTCTGGGCGTTTCCGAAGGAGGACGACGCGGTCAAGAGCATCTACCAGAAATATCTCGGCAGGCTGAAGCAGCCGCTGAAGCTCTCCGACGTGATCGAAAAAAAGCTCGGCAAGGATTCCGACTATATCGCGGTGTTCATTCCCGGCGGCCATGGTGCGCTGATCGGCTTGCCCGAAAGCACCGACGTGAAGGCCACCCTGAAATGGGCGCTCGACAACGACAAGCACATCATCTCGCTTTGCCATGGCCCGGCGGCGCTGCTGGCGTCTGCGGTCGGCGAAGCCAAGGGCGACTATCCCTTCAAGGACTACAAGATCTGCGCATTTCCCGACGCCATCGATCGGACGACGCCCGATATCGGCTACATGCCGGGCGCGCTGACCTGGGCTTTCGGCGAACAGTTGCAGGCGCTTGGCGTCGAGATTCTGAACAAGGACATCACCGGCAAGACCCATCAGGATCGCAAGCTGATCACCGGTGACAGCCCCTTCGCCGCCAACAATGTCGGCAAGGCGGCGGCAAAGGCTCTGCTTGATACGTTTGGCGGGCGCTGAGCGGTCGGCGGCTCAACCTCCGGGCGGCGCGATCTCGCCGCGCTGCCGGCGGCGGGCCGATGTCGCGCGCCTTGCAGGCCGACCTCGCTTGAGGGAAAATCCTCAACACGCTGGGCCGCGCGCCTCCGGCCTTCCGCAAGACACGATGGCACCGCATGGACCGCTACATCGAAGCCGTGGTTGCGATCGAGGGGAGCGAGAGCTTGCCCGCGATCCAGGCGGCGGTGCGGTCTGCGAGCGTGCCGCTAGGTTACGACCGGTTCGTGATGTTCTCGGCATCGCCGGCACGTGAGGACCTGGTTGACAGGATCTACTGGGTCGAAGGCGACTGGTTCGGCACAGGCGTGACGGTCGATGCCGAAACCTATGTCCGACATTGTCCGGTGACGCGCAATTTCCTCAATGTGGACGAGGCGTTTTTCTGGACCAAGGTGCTGTCGGCGCGCGGCGAGAAGTACCGCGTGGTGCGCACGCCGCGCGGGCCCGGTTTCCATGGGCTGCAGGTTCCGGTGTTCGGGCGCACCGGCCTTGAAGGCGCGATGAGCTTCGCCGGGACGCGGATCGATGCGTCGCCGCGAACGCGTGCGGCGCTGACGATGATCGGCGCGGCGGCCTTCCGCGCCGCCCGCGGACTGATGGAAGCGCACGAGCCGAACGGTGCGTCGAGCCTGTCGCCGCGGGAGCGCGAGGTGTTGCGCTGGACCTCCGCGGGACGACGCCAGGCCGACATCGCGGCATCGCTCGGCCTGTCGGAACGCACGGTCGAGAACCATTTGCGGCGTGCGCGGCTTCGGCTCGGCGTCGCCACGACAGCGCAGGCCATCCGACTCGCGATCCGCAGCGGCGAGATCGAGGACTGAGGCGCTTGCGGTCGGCCGCCACGGGGCCGGGCGAGCGATCGCTGGGGCTCAGTGTTTCTTCGCCGTCTTCGCCCTGATCTTCGGCGCATGCATGCCCGCAGCGATCCGCGTCAATGCATCGGCAAATGCACGTGCCGCAGGTCCCAGCGGTTCATCGAGCCGGTGGGCGAGATAGGCCTCCATCGCAAGCGCGGCGTTGCGGCCGAGCGCGCCGGTTTCGACCCGCACAAGGCGGCGCTCCTTCAGGTCGCGCGCCACCTGCCAGAGCGGCAGCCGGCCCCAGCCGAGTCCGGCCAGGATCATGGCGTGCTTGGTGTCCTGATTGCTCACCCTGCAAATCTGCGGCGAGAGCACGCCGAAGCTGCGGCCCTCCGACAGTGGAGTCGGATCCGACAGCACGATCTGCAGATGATCGGCGAGATCCGCCACGCTCTTGCGGCCGCGGCGCGCGAGCGGATGGCTTGCGGAGGCGACGGCGACGATCTGCACCGCGCAGATCGCATCGAGCGCGAGGCGCGGATCGCGAAAATCCTCACCGACCGTGACGGCGAGCGCGCTGCGCCGTTCGGTCAAGCCAGCGATCGGGCCGCCCATCGGTTCGACCGCGAGCCGCACGCTGACGGACGGATAGGCCGCCCGCATTTCCGTCAGCGCCGCGCCGACGGCGGCGATCGGAAACAGCGTATCGACGACGAGCGAGAGTTCCGATTCCACCCCGTCGCCCAGGCCGCGCGCCCGAGCCCGCATCGCGTCGACACGGAGCAGCAGGTCGCGCGCGTTGCCCAGCAGCGCCTTGCCTTCGGCCGTCAGCGCCGGGCGATGGCCGGAGCGGTCGAACAGCGTGAGGCCGAGCTCGGCCTCGAGGTTGGCGATGGCATGGCTGACCGCGGATTGCACCCGCGCCAGTTTGGCCGCGGCGGCGCGAAAGCTGCCGCTCTCGGCGATGGCGACAAAGGTGCGGATCTGATCGAGCGTCAGGTTGTCGAGCATGATCTATGAAATCGATCAATCGGATGCAAAACATATCACTCCTGTCGATGGTCGGGAAACGCTATCTCTGTGCTCTGACCAGGGCTGAGTGGACGCATGACGATCGAGACGGCCGTGATGCAGCAGAGCGAGGCGAAGCGATGGGCCACGGTCGCCATCGTGATCGGTTGCGGGATCGGCGCGGCGCTGCAGGTCGGCAAGGTTCCGATTGCCGCCTCGATGCTGCAACAGAGCCTCGGCATCGACCTTGCCACGGTCGGAACGATTGCCGGCATCTTTGCGGTCCTGGGCCTTGTCGGCAGCGTGCCGGCGGGCGTGGTGATTGCCGCGGTTGGTGCGCGCAAGGTGCTGCTGTGCGGGCTCGCGGCCGTCACGCTGGGGGCAGCCTCGGGCGCGCTCGCGCCACAGCTAGCGGTGCTGTTGGCATCGCGCCTGCTGGAAGGGCTCGGCTTCCTGCTGGTGATGGTCGCGGCCCCTGCATTGCTTCGATCGTGTCGTCGATGTCAGCGCACGTGACGTCACCATGGCGGTGTGGAGCTGCGTGATGCCGTTCGGGATCGCGCTGGCGCTGGTCGCCGGCCCGATCTTCGATGGCTGGCGCACGATCTGGTGGGCCAGTGCTGCCTTTGTCGCCCTGCTGTTCGTGCTCGCCGGCGTCATTGTGCCTGAAGTGGCATCGCGGACCGGCCCGGCGCGGAGCGGCCTGATGCAAGGAAGCCAACGCGCTGGCACAGCGCCGCACTCCGGCGCTTCTGATGGTGCTGTTTGCGCTCTACAGCCTGATGTTCTTTGCGTTGTTCAGCTTCCTGCCGATCCTGCTGACCGAGCGGCTCGGCGTGTCCAGCCAAGGCGCCGGCGGGCTCAGTGCGTTGGCCGCGGCCGGCAACATCGTCGGCAATCTCGCCGCCGGTCATCTGCTTGCGCGCGGCGTCAGCCGCAACCTGCTGATCGCCGTGGCGGCATTCGTGATGGGCGCGTCCGCGCTCGGAATCTTCCTGCCGGTGCTCGGCGGCTGGGGCGCATTCTGGCTGTGCCTTTTGTTCTCCGCCATCGGCGGCCTGATCCCGGCGACGTTGCTTGCAACCGCACCCGCCGCGGCGCGATCGGCGGCGATGGTGCCTGTCATGATGGGCCTGCTGATGACGGGCAGCAATTTCGGCCAGGTCACCGGTCCGATCGCGGTCGGCGCCGTGGTCTCGGCATGGGGCTGGGGCGCGGCCTGCATCATGGTGGTGGCTGCGGCGATCCTTGCCGGTCTCGCGGCGTGGATGCTGGCGCGCGGCGATCACGACAGCGTAAGCGAGGCGAGGGACCCGGCTTGACGCCGCGCGCGCAGGGGCCGAAGGAGTGAGGGTCTCTCACGCCAACGACAACAGGAACCTTCATGACACGCGTGCGCTGTATCACCGAAATGGGCATGGGCGTCGACGTCCACGGCCGCGACGCCACCAAGGCCGCCAAGCGGGCCGTCTCAGACGCCATCCGTCATTCCAGCCTCGGCTTCTTCCGCATGCTCGGCAAGACCGCCAACGACATGTTCGTCGACGTCACCATCGCCGTGCCGAATCCCGAAGATGTCGATACCGCAGCGGTCGCGAAGGAATTGCCCTATGGCACCAAGACCGTGAAGGCGATCGCGGGCGGGCTCGAGATTCCGTCTGATCTCGGCAACGACCCGATCCTGATCGCGAACGCCGCCGTCATCGTCAGCTTCGACGACGGCAAGTGACGCAAGCGCGTCAGGCGACCGGCATGCGTGCGCTATTCGCCGCCTCTGAAATAGTCGGGCTTGCCGGTCGTCCAGGTCTCGCCCCAATGCTGGCCGCCGCCGTCGACGGTCAGCGTCTCGCCGGTGATGAACTTGCCGGAGGGCGCGGCGAGGTAGACGGCCGCCTCCGCAATGTCCCATGGCGTGCCCGGGCGCATCATCGGATTGGAGCGCGGGTAGGCGGCGCGCGCCGCTTCGCTGTAAACGTTCCAACCCTCGGTCTCGATCGCGCCGGGCGCGACGCAGTTGATGCGGATGTTCAGCGGCGCCCATTCGACCGCGAGCGCGCGCGACAGGCCGATCACACCGGAGCGTGCCGCGATCGAGTGCGCAATGCCGTAGAGGCCGTGCGTCGTGACCACGACGATGTTGACGATGCTGCCGGGATGCTTGCGGTCGCGCCAGCGCTGCGCCGCGGCCTGCATCATGTACCAGGTGCCGTTGAGGTTGGTGTTGATGACCGCATTCCAGCCCTTGATCGAGACGTCGATCGCGGGTTGCGGGAACTGGCCGCCGGCGCTGTTGACGAGATGATCGACGCGGCCGTGCTCGATCCACAGCGCCTCGAACATCGCGTTGACCGCGTCGGGATCCTTGATGTCGGCGACATGCGCCGACGCCTTGAGCCCGCGATGGCCGAGATGATCGACCAGTGCGTCGAGCCTGTCGGCATTGCGGCCGGCGACCACGACATGCGCGCCGAGCCGGGCGAACAGCCACGCGATGGCGCGGCCGATGCCGCCGGCGCCGCCGGACACCACGACTACCTGACCGGCGAGCGCATCGGCCGCGAACACGGTCGGGTGCGTTGCGAGTTCGTCATCGGAGAGGCCGAGCATTGCGCCTGTCTGTTGATCGTTCATGGCCGGTTGCAGACCTTGCGGCTTTCACTGAGCTCCGTACATTAGCCATCCAACAACAACCGTGCAAAGCAACAACCCTGCAAAGAATGTCGACATGACCGACTTGTCTGCCTTTTCCATCACAAAGCGCTGGCCCGCCCATCATCCGGACCGCCTGCAGCTCTATTCGCTGCCGACGCCGAACGGCGTGAAGGTCTCGATCATGCTCGAGGAGATCGGGCTGCCCTACGAGGTCCATCTCGTCGACTTCAACAAGGATGACCAGAAGACGCCGGAGTTCCTGTCGCTGAACCCGAACGGCAAGATCCCGGCGATCCTCGATCCCAACGGTCCGGGCGGCAAGCCGCTGCCATTGTTCGAATCCGGCGCCATCCTGCAATATCTCGCCGACAAGACCGGCAAGCTGCTGCCGGAGGACGCGGCGCGCCGCTATCAGGCGATCCAGTGGGTGCATTTCCAGATGGGCGGCATCGGACCGATGTTCGGCCAGGTCGGCTTCTTCCACAAATTCGCCGGTAAGGATTACGAGGACAAGCGGCCGCTGCAGCGCTACGTCGCCGAGTCGAAGCGCCTGCTCGGCGTGATGGAGACGCATCTCGCCGGACGGCAGTGGTTCATGGACGATGAATACAGCATCGCCGACATCTCGATGCTCGGCTGGGTGCGCAATCTGATCGGCTTCTACGGCGCGCGCGAGCTCGTCGAATTCGACCAGTTCACGCAGGTCGCGGCCTGGCTGGAGCGCGGTCTCAAGCGGCCGGCGGTGGAGCGCGGATTGAATATTCCGAAGCGTCCCTAAGCAACCTACTTCAGCAGCTCATAGACGATGGGATTGTCGGCGCAGGCGGCAAAGCCGCACTCGAGCAGGGTGGAGAGCACATTCAGTGCCGTCAGCCCGACCACCAGCCACACCGCACCTTGCGCGAACCTGCCGGGCGAGCTGCCCGGCGCCCCGCGGTGCTCGAACTGGCGGTCGAACAGCAGTATCGCCGCGAGCAGCACGATCGCGGCGACAAATCCGATTAGCGCCCAGGTATAATAATGATCGCCGAGCAGCGCCGAACCGTAACCGGCATCGCCGGGGAGGATGTGCAGCAGCACCTGCCGGGTCGAGACTGTCGCGCCGAGGACGGCCGTCAGCAGCGACAACGCATAATGACTTGGCCGTGGCCCGAAGCGGATATTGAGGATCGGCCCGATCGCCAGCAGGGCGAACAGGATGCGCTGCAACAGACAGAGCGGGCAGGGCAATTCGTGGAGCAGCAGCTGCGCGGCAAAGGCGGCGGCCAGTACCAGCGCCAGCCCATAGAGCGCGACGGCATTGAGGGTAACGGCCTGCGTGTCGTTCATGGCCGGCCTCAGAACGACAAGGTGAGACGGTCGGTGGCGTGGTGCAGCAAGGTCGCGACGCAGGCGATCAGGATCACCGCGAACAGGCCGATCGCGACGGGACGCGGGCCACGCCAGGCCACCAGCATGGCGATGGTGATGGCGAGAAACAATGCCGTGAATTCCATTCCCAGCCTCCCGATGCGAGCCGGCCGCAGTCTATGACAGATTCGTGTGCGCTCGCGATGGTGCGAATGGGCATTGTCGCTTGCGCGCGGCTCCGCCAAGATGGCATCACCAGTTGAGTTCATCCCAGCCGGGGCACCTCATGACCACAGCCGCGATCAAGCCCGTTGCCCATCCCCGTCATCAGCCCTGGTACAAGATCCTCTACGTCCAGGTGCTGATCGCGATCGTGGCAGGTGTCCTGATCGGATATTTCTATCCGAATCTCGGCAAGGAATTGAAGCCGCTGGGCGACGGCTTCATCGCGCTGATCAAGATGATGATCGCGCCCGTCATCTTCTGCACCGTGGTGCACGGCATCTCCTCGATGGGCGACCTCAAGCGCGTCGGCCGGGTCGGGTTGAAGACCCTGATCTATTTCGAGGCGGTGTCGACGGTGGCGCTTGCGGTCGGTCTTCTGGTCGGCGAGCTGCTGCAGCCTGGCCACGGCTTCAATATCGATCCTTCCACGATCGATCCGAAATCGGTCTCCAACTACGTCACGCAGGCCAAAGAGCAGGGCATCGTCGCTCATCTGATGGCGATCATTCCGGACAGCTATCTCGGCGCGGTCGCGCGCGGCGACCTGTTGCAGGTGCTGCTGATCTCGATTCTCTCGGGCTTCGCCATCGCTCTCATGGGCAAGGTCGGCGAGCCGATTGCGTCCGCGATCGACACGGCCGCCAAGATGTTCTTCGGCATCATCCGGATCATCGTCCGCGTCGCGCCGCTCGGCGCATTCGGCGCGATGGCCTTCACGGTCGGCGCCTACGGCCTCGGCTCGCTGTTGAATCTGGCGGCGCTGATCGCGACCTTCTATCTCACCAGCATCCTGTTCGTGCTGATCGTGCTGGGCGCCATCGCACGGCTCGCCGGCTTCTCGATCATCCGCTTCATCGCCTATATCAAGGACGAGCTCCTGATCGTGCTCGGCACGTCGTCGTCCGAGACGGTGCTGCCGCAGATGATCCAGAAGATGGAGCATCTCGGCGCCTCGCGCTCGGTGGTCGGCCTCGTGGTGCCGACCGGCTACAGCTTCAATCTCGACGGCACCAACATCTACATGACGCTGGCGACGCTGTTCCTGGCGCAGGCCACCAACACGCATCTGACGATCTGGCAGGAGCTCGGCATTTTGGGCATCGCCATGATCACCTCGAAGGGCGCTTCCGGCGTCACCGGCGCCGGGTTCATCACGCTCGCCGCGACGCTGTCGATCGTGCCCGACATTCCGATCCAGTCGATCGCGATCCTGGTCGGCATCGACAAGTTCATGAGCGAGTGCCGCGCGCTCACCAACCTGATCGGCAACGGCGTCGCCTGCGTCGTGATCAGTCTGTCGGAAGGCGAGCTCGACAAGCAGGCGCTGCACGAGACGATGGCGCATCCGCTCGAGCTCGGCGAAGCGCTGGAGCCGGGCGGCTCAGGCTAGAGCACTATGAAGTGATGGGGCCGTCGCAGGGGGCGCTGCCAAAATATCGAAAACAACCCCATGCAAAGCACCGGCGGCGGCCGGTGTTCGACCAAGCAGCTTGACACGTCGGGCAACTCAGGGATATTCTTCTAATATTCCGAAATTGCGCAGGCGTCCGCTCTTCCCAAGGCGGTCGCATATGGCATTTGCGGGCTTCTGCAACTGACGCGTCGCAGGCGGGAGAGGGAACGCGTCTCGTTCGCGGCCGCAGCCTTGCGTGCATGATGCTCCATCGATAGTCCGCTGCGGGACGGGCTCACCTCTGCGAGTTCGTCCATCCAGCCCAATTCAGGAACGCTCAACTATGCTCACCGTCTATGGCGAAGGTCGTGGCTTCCGTGTTGTCTGGCTGCTCGAGGAGTTGGGATTGGCTTATCGGCTGCGCCCGGTCGATCTGTTCGCAGTCGAGAATGATCGCGATTTCCTCGCCATCAACCCTGCCGGCTTCATTCCCGTACTGCAGGACGGCGAGACGATCATGGTCGAATCGATCGCGATTCTTGAGTACCTGCTCGCCCGCCACGGCTCAGGTTCGCTTGCCGTCGCCTCTGACGATCCCGCCTTCGCTTCCTATCTGCAATTTCTCCATCTGGGCGAGGCCGGGCTCGCCGGGCCGATGAACGCCGTCATTGTCGGTCGCCAACTGGCGCCCGAAGCCGAGCGAGATGCCCGGGTTACCTGCTGGGCATTCGAGACCTTCGAGAGCCGGCTGGGGTTGGTTATCCGCCGTCTCGCGGATTGCCCCTATCTCGCCGGCGA
Organism: Bradyrhizobium sp. BRP56; assembly: GCF_020194035.1. Lineage (NCBI taxonomy): Bacteria > Pseudomonadati > Pseudomonadota > Alphaproteobacteria > Hyphomicrobiales > Nitrobacteraceae > Bradyrhizobium > Bradyrhizobium sp. BRP56. The sequence goes on along the minus strand of NZ_JADYVV010000003.1, from coordinate 99,406 downwards.
CCGATTCACTGCTGCCGATATCTCGGTGAGCTACGCCCTCCTGCTCGGCATGCGAACCGGCAACTACGTCCCCGGTCCTACCGAGCGGGACTATCTCGCCCGCACGACCGCACGCCCTGCCTACGTCCGAGCGATGGAAAGCTGCCAGGCCACCAAGGCTTGGGCGGCGAGATCACCGGGATTGTAGTGCTCGCTTCAATCCGGATGTGGCTCCGCGCTTACAGGTCTACTGCCCGCGCCGTGTACTCATAAGCGGCTGGCGCCTGATGTCCGCTTAACCCCACAGCGGCGGAAAGTGGTCATCTTACGAGATCGCCGAAGGGCCAGAAGCAGAAGTGCCGCCTACTTCCCTCGATACCGAAGAGCTTCAACCAGCAGCGAGAATGCCGGTGAAGGTTGACGACGGCTAGGGTAGTACAGGTGGTATCCGGAAAATGGAGGACACCAATCCGACAGTACCCGAACGAGCCGTCCGTCGGAGATGTAGGGCTGCACGTTACGCTCCATCAGGTATGCGAGGCCAAAGCCGTTCAACGCCGCTTGCAAGAGCGGTCCTGCGCCGTTGAAGACGAGCTGGCCGTCGACCCGCACGTTGAGCGCACGGCCGTCCTTCTCGAATTCCCAAGCGTAGAGCCCGCCATGGGTCGGCAGGCGCAGGTTCAGGCAGTTGTGGCTGGTCAGATCCTGGGGCGTGCGCGGCCTCTTTCGGCTGGCAAAATATGACGGAGCGCCCACGACCGCCGACCGCAAATCCGGTCCGACTCGAACGGCAATCATGTCCTTGGCGACGAGTTCGCCAGGTCGGATGCCGGCGTCGTATCGCTCCGCGACGATGTTCGCCAGGCCGTAGTCGACAATGACTTCGACACTGATGTCCGGGTAATTCGGCAGGATCTTCGCCAGGGCGGGCAGCAGGATCGCTTCGGCGGCGTGTTCGGTCGCCGTGATCCGGATGTTGCCGGCCGGTTTCTCCCGCAACTCGCCAAGGGCCGACAGCTCGGCGTCCATTTCCTCAAATTTCGGCCCGATGCTTCGGAGCAGGCGCTCTCCCGCCGGAGTCGGCGCAACGCTTCGCGTGGTGCGGTTGAGCAGCCTCACCCCGAGCCGTTCCTCCAGGCCGCGGACGGTCTGGCTGAGAGCGGATTGCGAAATGCCGAGCTTGGCTCCCGCGCCGGTGAAGCTGCGTTCCCTCGCGACCGCCAGAAATGCGAGGAGGTCGCCTGCGTTCTCGCGGTTCATTCATAACCTCCAATAATGATTCCAATCAGATTCTATCACCTAATCTTTAACGTTCGAAAGATCTAGGTTCAGCCTGGTCGGCGCGACGCGCGGCGGCAGGGAGCGCCATTCGATGGCACTCGTCACGAGAGCGGGCGTGCCCGGTGTCTGGCCGAGGAGCATTCGAGGCGGAGGCACTGAAACCGGCATGACAACCGAACGGATCGAATGATCCTGCAAGATGAAATGAGGAGCTGAATGAACCCCGTCTATGACTTCAAAGGACAGGTGGCCCTGGTCACCGGTGCCGCCAAGGGCATGGGACTGGCAACGGCGCGGATGTTCGCCGAGAGCGGCGCCTCCGTCGTGCTGGCCGACCTTGACGGCGATCTCGCCGCGAAGGAGGCGGAGAGGATCGTCCGAGACGGCGGCACCGCAATCGGCTTGGCATGCGACGTCGCCGAAGAGGCGCAGGTGGCGGCGATGGTCGATCGCGCGGTCGCAGATTACGGACGGCTCGACATGGCGTTCAACAACGCCGGCATCCAAGTGCCGCCATCGGACGCCGCCGAGGAGCCGATCGAGCATTTCGAGCGCGTCACCGCGGTAAACCAGCGGGGCGTCTGGGCCTGCATGAAGCATGAGCTGCGCGTGATGCGCGATCAGGGGAGCGGTGCGATCGTCAATTGCTCTTCTTTGGGCGGTCTCGTCGGCCTTCCGCAACGGGCAGCCTATCACGGCACCAAACATGCCGTGCTCGGAATGACCAAGAGCGCGGGTGTCGAATATGCCCCGCGCGGCATCCGCATCAACGCGGTCTGCCCCGGCACAATCGACACGCCGATGGTCGCCGACATGCTCAAAGGCCAGGCCGACGCGATGGCCGAAATCATGAAGCTGCAGCCAATCGGCCGCCTTGGCCGGGCCGAGGAGGTCGCGGCAGCCGTATTGTGGCTATGCAGTCCGGCCGCGAGTTTTGTCATCGGCGTCGGGCTGCCGGTCGACGGCGGCTTCACCGCGCACTGAGGACCATACCGCGAGGTATGCCGATCTTAGGCATTTTGCGCGGATTCAGCCGGGCGGGGTCACGTTCAACAAGAAGGAGTTTCTGATGAGAGCCCTCGCGACGGTCGCCATTGCGCTTTGCCTGGTGGCACAGGCCTCTGCCCAGACGGCGGCGACCAGGATGGAAGGAGCCAAGGTCATGCCTACGTCAGAAGACATTCGCGCTGTCGCGCCCGTCCTCGAAAAATATGCCAAAGGCGTCGTGCTCGGCGATCTCTGGAAGCGCCCGGGACTGTCGGCGCGCGACAGGAGCATCGTTACCGTCGCCGCTCTGATCGCGCGCGATCAGACGGTCGAACTGCCGTACTATCTCAATGTCGCGCTCGACAGCGGCGTGAAGCCCGCTGAGATATCGGAGATCATCACGCATCTTGCATTCTATACCGGCTGGGCCAACGCCATTGACGCCGTTCCGGCAACAAAGGACGTGTTCAAGAGCCGCAATATCGGAGCCGATCAACTGCCGTCGGCTTCCGGACCACAACTTCCGCTGGACGAGGCGGCGGAGTCGCAGCGGGCCACGCGCGTCGGGCAGCAATTCGGACAGATCACGCCCAGCCTCGTGCAGTACACGACCGATGTGCTGTTCCGAGACCTCTGGCTGAGGCCGGGACTCGCGCCGCGGGACAGGAGCCTGGTCACCGTCAGCGCCTTGGTCGCGACCGGCCAGGTCGCCCAGGTCACCTATCATTTGAACCGGGCGATGGACAACGGGTTGACAAGGGAGGAGGCCGGAGAGGTCGTCGGCCATCTCGCTTTCTATGCGGGTTGGCCCAACGCGTTCTCGGCCGCAGCGGTGGTCAAGGAAGTCATCGAGAAAAGGCCCCGCTCGCAATGACGTATTCACGTCGACAAGTCGTCGTCGCCACCGCAGCGTTTGCTGCATTCGCCGCGACGAGCGCCACCGCGGAAACCTCGAACGTGCAGCGAAGGAGTTCGGATATGGATATCGACATCAAACGAAACGGCTCACGTCCCGCCGCCCAGGGGTCTGCGGACTGGTTCACCGGATCGGTCCGCATCGACCCTCTGTTCCAAGCTCCGGATCCCGCACGCGTCGGCGCCGGCCAAGTCACGTTCGAGCCCGGCGCCCGGACCGCCTGGCACACGCATCCGCTCGGGCAAACGCTGATCATCACGGCGGGGCTCGGCTGGGTGCAGCGCGAGGGCGGGCCCGTCGAGGAGGTCCGTCCAGGCGACGTCGTGTGGTTTCCGCCCGGGCTGAAGCACTGGCACGGCGCTTCGACTACCACCGCAATGACGCATATCGCCATCCAGGAATCAGTGAATGGCAAGAACGTGGATTGGATGGAGAAGGTTTCCGATGAGCAGTATCGAAGGTGAGTTGAGGGCTCAGCGCAAAGACGAAATGATCGACGCCTCCGCCGATGTGACGCGGACGTCCTCGCGTCGCTCCCGAAGGCACACTGCGGACGGACTCTGAGAGGATGCGAAGCTTTGTCCTCACCCACCGTTGTCGTCGCCGGGCCGGGCGATGACACCGCGGGTGTGACATCTTGAATTGCGACTCATCCTCACCGTCGTCCCTGCGAAAGCAGGGACCGGGCGATCCAGTACGCGGCAGCCTCTCGGCTCAACAATCGGCGTCTCAGGAATACCGGATCACCCGCATGCGCGGGTGATGACACTGAGCAAGCTGAGTAAGCCAATTCCGTCACTCTGAGCAGCGCCGCCTATTCGACGAGATCCAGCATTTTGAAAGGTCAGCAATGGTAGAGAGCTTCGAAGGAAAGGTTGCGCTTGTTACCGGCGCCGCTGGTGGCATTGGTCTGGCGACAGCTAGGGCGTTTGGCGTTGCAGGCGCGTCCGTGGTCGTTGCAGACAGCAATACATCGTTGCTCGAAACTGCCGCTGCTGAACTGCGATCCGCGGGTCATGACGTCCTTGCCATCGGCTGCGATGTAACGGATCGGGGCCAGGTGAACGCAATGATCGAGCAGGCGATCGAGACTTACGGGAAGCTCGATGCAGCTTTCAACAATGCGGGCATAAACTGCGATGCTGCGCCATTGGTTGAAACGGAAGATGCCGAGTTTGACAACATCATCGATGTCAATCTGCGCGGTGTGTGGAACTGCATGAAGGCGGAGCTTCGCCACATGACCGCACAAGGAAGCGGCGCAATCGTCAACTGCTCGTCGATCGGCGGGATGAGGGGCTCCAAAGGGCGCGCCGCCTATTCCGCCAGCAAATTCGGGGTGATAGGTCTCACCCGCGCCTCCGCACTCGATTATGCCGGGAAGGGCATTCGTATCAACGCAGTATGCCCGGGCATTATCGGCAATACGCCGATGGCGAAGCGGGTAACAAAGAACAACGATCCAGAGATCGTCAAGGCGTTCGTAGCAGCCGAACCAATCGGACGCCTCGGCGAACCTGAAGAAATCGCTGCCGCTGTTCTATGGTTATGCGGCTCGGCGGCAAGCTTTGTGGTCGGCCATGCCTTGGTGGTCGATGGAGGTATTTTGGCTTAACCAGCGGGTGAATGACGTCGCGCCGGCAGAGCGGCGTCAATCCGGGACGCCGGCTGCCTTCAGCGTCTCACGGTAGATCGCGGACATCGCTTCCACCGGGAAGGGGATCCGCGACAGGAAGCCGGAGATCGTGAACTCCGGGTCGACCTTGAGCAATTCGCGCGCGATCTGGGCCGCGCGCGCGTTGTCGCCGGTCTTCACCAGCGCCACGATCAAGACGCGCAGCGCCACCGCGAAGCGGCGGTTCTGCGCCAGCGCCTTGTCGGCCCACATCACTGCTTCGGCAAAATTCCGGTCGAGCACTGCGCAGATCGCCAGCGCCGCGGCGGCGAACCAGCCGCGCGGGTCGCGCGGGTTCAGCCGTTGCGCGCGCTCGATCATGGCGCGGCCGGCTTTCTGATTGCCGCGCATCGCCTCGATCCAGCCGCCGAGCACGAGCGCCATCGCCGAGTTCGGATTGATCGCAAGCGAACGCTCGAACAGGTCGCGCGCGGGCTCGATCTCGTCGGCCATGTTCCAGATCGCGAACGCCGCCATCCACAACACCTGCGGGTCACCGGGCGCCAGCTCGACCGCGCGCCAGGCCTGCGCGATCGCGCGTTCGTGGTAGGCATCGTTCGGCTTCACCCAGCCCTGGACATGGCGCATCGCATGACAATAGGCGGAGGCCGCCAGCGCGGGCGCGTAGGCGGGGTCGAGCGCCAGCGCCTGGTCGAGGCAATCGAGTGCCGCTTCCATGCTCTCGGGCGTGAACTTGTAACGCAGGCTGTAGGCGCGCAGCAGCAGGTCGTAGGCGTCGAGCCTGTCGGGCGGCGCTGCCCGCAGCCGCTCGGCTTCCGCGACGAGCAGGGTCGGCTCAATCGCGCCGACCACGTTCTCGGTGATGCGGTCCTGCAGGTCGAACACGTCGGCGGCCGCGCCGTCGAAGCGGTCGGCCCACAGATGCGCGCCGGAGACGGCGTCGATCAGCTGCCCGGTGATCCGCAACCGATCGCCGCCGCGGCGGACGCTGCCTTCGAGCACATAGCCGACGCCGAGATCGCGCCCGACCTGGCGGATGTCGACCGCCTTGCCCTTGTAGGTGAAGGCGGAGTTGCGCGCGATCACCGTAAGCCGGCTGCAACGTGCGAGCGCGGTGGTAATATCCTCGGCGATGCCGTCGGCGAAATAATCCTGTTCGGGATCGCCGCTCATATTGGTGAAGGGCAGCACCGCGATCGACGGGCCCTCGCTCGGCCGCGGCGGGCTGGCATTGTCTGCAACCGGACGATCGTGCGCGGTGTCCTCCCTGACATCGCCGACAAAGCGGAGACCCTTGCGGGGCAGAGTGCGGATCAGCCGCTGCTCCTCGCCATTGTCGCCGATCGCCGTCCGCGCCGCATTGACCCGGCTGCTCAGCGTCGCTTCCGAGACGATCCGGCCGTGCCAGACGGCGGCCAGCACCTCGTCGCGGCTGACCACCCGATCGCGGGCGCGGATCAGGAATTCGAGGAGGTCGAAGACCTGCGGCTCGACGGCCACCAGAGCATCGCCACGGCGCAGTTCCCGGCGTTCGGAATCGAGGGTGAAGTCATTGAAGTAGTAGGTCAAATTGGAAGGTCCGGTGGCCGGCAGCTGAATGCGTGGCGGAACCTAGCACAGGCGGCGTGGAGCCAAAATCACGACGGTCTGAAGGACAAATCCACGTCCTCTGAAAGCGGACGGGGGCGGTCTCTGCAATATTCAATTCCGACACCAAACTTAAGGAGATCGCCATGTCGCAGTCCATCAATCAGCAGCGCCGCCGCTTCCTTGGCATCGCCGGCGGGATCCTTGCCGCCTCCAGGCTCGGCTTCATCGGTTCGGCTCAGGCCCAGTCCAAACCGGCGCTGCCTGCGATAAAGGCTGGCGCCCACACCTCGATCGGTCCCGTCAAGCAGATCAATGCCGGCGTGCTTGATACAGGTTATGTCGAGATGGGTCCTGCGTCCGGTCCCGCGGTGATCCTGTTGCACGGCTGGCCCTACGACATCCACAGCTATGCCGACGTCGCGCCGGCGCTGGCCGAGGCCGGCTACCGCGTGATCGTGCCGCATCTGCGCGGCTATGGCACGACGCGCTTCCTCTCCAGCGACACCATGCGCAGCGGCCAGCCGGTCGCGGTCTCAGCCGACATCATCGCGCTGATGGACGCGTTGAAGATCGAGAAGGCCGTGCTCGGCGGCTATGATTGGGGCGCGCGCACCGCCAACATCATGGCGGTGCTCTGGCCCGAGCGCTGCAAGGCCATGGTGTCGGTGAGCGGCTATTTGATCGGCAGCCAGGCGGCCGGCAAGATGCCGCTGCCGCCGAAGGCCGAGCTGCAATGGTGGTACCAGTTCTATTTCGCGACCGAGCGCGGCCGCGAGGGCTATGCCAAGAACCGGCACGATTTCAACAAGCTGATCTGGCAGCTGGCGTCGCCGCAGTGGAAGTTCGACGACGCCACCTACGACCGCAGCGCGGCGGCCTTCGAGAATCCTGATCACGTCGATATCGTGATCCACAATTACCGCTGGCGGCTTGGTCTCGCCGAGGGCGAGGCGAAGTACGACGCGTTCGAGAAGACGCTCGCCCAGGCGCCTGTCATCGCGATCCCGACCATCACGATGGAGGGCGATGCCAACGGCGCGCCGCATCCCGAGCCCGCGGCCTATGCCAAGAAATTCTCCGGCCACTATGAGCATCGGCTCCTGACCGGCGGTATCGGCCACAATCTGCCGCAGGAAGCGCCGCAGGCCTTCGTCCAGGCCATCATCGACGTCAGCAAGGTCTGAGACGGAGCGGATCGCGGATCATGAGACAGGTTGTGAAATGGGCAGCTGCCGCGATCGCGGCAGCCTGCATCAGCGCGTCATTGCCGTTCGCCGTTGGGCACGCCGACGATGCGGCACTGTCATCGCCGATCTTCGGCGTGAAAATTCCGGGCGGCTATCGCGACTGGAAGCTGATCGCGGTCGGCGAGGAGACCGGGCTCGACGAGCTTCGTAGCGTGCTCGGCAACGCGACCGCCGTGAAGGCCTATCAGGACGGCGCCGCGCGTTTCCCCGACGGCACCGTGCTGGTCAAGCTGGCCTGGAAGCGCAAGCCGGTTGCGGGCCTCGACGGCGCCTTCATCACGGGGCCCGCGACCACGGTGCAGGTCATGGTCAAGGACTCCGCGAAGTATGCATCGACCGGCGGTTGGGGGTTTGGCCGTTTCATCGACGGCAAGCCGGTCGATGCCGCCCAGCACGAGACCTGTTTCGCCTGCCACGAGGCGCACGCCAGCGATCACGATTTCGCCTTTACCCATTACGCGCATTGAACGCCGGCAAACATCGGTGTGGAGACCTGACGGCTCCGATCTGGCGCCGGGATTGCCGTGAGGCTAATTTCCCCGCCGCAATCGCATGCGGGGAACGGCTTTGACCATCACCATCTACGGCATCAAGAACTGCGACACCATGAAGAAGGCGCGGGCCTGGCTCGACGATCACGGCGTCGCCTACGACTTCCACGACTACAAGACCGCCGGGATCGCCAAGGACAAGCTCAAGCAGTGGAGCGACGAGGTCGGCTGGGAGACGCTGCTCAACCGCGCCGGCACGACCTTCAAGAAGCTGCCCGATGCCGACAAGGAAGGGTTGAACGAGCGCAAGGCGCTGGCGCTGATGGCCGAGCAGCCCTCGATGATCAAGCGGCCGGTGCTCGATCTCGGGGGCAAGCGCGTCGTCGGGTTCAAGCCGGATATCTATGCCAAGGAAGTGCCGGCGAAGGTGCGCAAGAAGGGGTGAGGCGCTTCCAGTGATGGGGTGAGCGCTTCGCGAGAAGTGACGAGTCTAGATCAGCTCGACTGATTCATGGCTCGCCGGACCATCTGTGGGCACGAACCTGCGGTCGATCACGGCCCGCTCCGTGACCACCGGGGCCGACTTCGCCGCCACGCCCATCAGATTGTGCAGCCGGAAGCCGCCGTCGATGCTGATCGCCTTGTAGGAGCCGATGATGTGCTCGACGCTGTCGCCGCGTCCGAACGGCAGCAGCAGCCGCTCATAGGACACGTCCTTGCCGTCGGCGTCCGTGACCTCCGCAACCGTATAGGTCGGACGCTTGCGCGCGAGGCAAGCACGATAGGACAGGATGACCCCCGCGTAGCGCTCGGGTCCGATCGCATCGTCAAGATAGCGGTTGGTGCGCAGCCGCGGATCGACGTGCTCGTTGCCATAGGCGGTCGTCAGCCGCGCGCCTTCCTGCGTGATCAGGAAGCGGGCGGCGTCGCCGCTGCCCTCGACGTCAAAGCTCATCATGTCGGCGCGCTCGTCGGCGGTGCCCTCGGTGTGGAAGTCGCACAGCAGGGGAAGCGCGTCCGGCATACGCAGCGCGCGCAGCCAGGCGTTCAGCAGCACCCGCTGCGTGATCGATTTGACCACCGATGGATCGGCGCTTCGGAATTGCATCGGCTAGCCGAACTCAGGCACATCCCCGGACGGGATGCGGCCAGGGACAAGTTCATCGATCTGCGGGATGGTTTGGCTGCGGGCATAAAGTCGCAGCCACGTGCCGAGGAAATCACGTTGCGGGATCGATTTGACGACTGAAGGATTGGCGCGCTCGAAATGCAAGGCTCTAGCCGTTCATCATGCAATGGCCGGAGCTTCGGCGAGAGGCGCAAATATTCTATGAAAGTGGGAGTCCGGAGCAAAACACCGTTAACGACCGCTTTCCCGAGGCGCAAAGCGCACCGAAATGCCATTCGACTAAGGATCAACCGGAACCGGTCACGCGGATGCCGCAGTGCACAGCTTTCCACCTTGCGTAACCGCCGCAGATGACGGCATATTCCGGCCCGGAGGCGACGGGCCCCGGACGGTTTCCAAGACGTATCGGACGCCTGTCGGACACGAAAAAAGCTGGCCACGCGGGCGAGGGGCTTCGCAGCGATGGCGTATGGGGGAATCTATTTGGCCGATGAGTTCATCCTCGAAACCAGCGGATTGACCAAGGAATTCGCGGGTTTCTTCGCCGTTCGCGACGTCGCGTTGAAAGTGCGTCGGGGCAGTATCCATGCATTGATCGGGCCGAACGGCGCCGGCAAGACGACCTGTTTCAATCTGCTGACCAAATTCCTGAAGCCGTCGGCAGGCCAGATTCGCTACAAGGGCCACGACATCACCGCGATGCCGCCGGCCGACGTTGCGCGGCTCGGGCTGGTCCGTTCGTTTCAGATTTCGGCGGTATTTCCGCATCTGACCGCGCTCGAGAACGTTCGCGTGGCGCTGCAACGGCAGCACGGTTCGTCGTTCGATTTCTGGCGCTCGAAAAGCGTGCTCGACCGCTTCAATCCGCGCGCCCACGAGCTCCTGAACGACGTCGGCTTGAGCGAATTCGCCAACACGCCGGCGGTCGAGATGCCGTACGGCCGCAAGCGCGCACTTGAAATTGCAACGACGCTCGCGCTCGACCCCGAGATGATGCTGCTCGACGAGCCGATGGCCGGCATGGGCCACGAGGACATCGACAAGATCGCGGCGCTGATCAAGCGGATCTCCGCGAAATACACCATCCTGATGGTCGAACATAACCTCTCGGTGGTGGCCAACCTCTCCGACATCATCACCGTGCTGACGCGCGGGCAGGTGCTTGCGGAGGGCAACTACGCCGACCTCTCCAAGGACGAGCGCGTGAAGGAAGCCTATCTGGGAGCGGGTCATGGCTGAGGCAAAACTGGCGGAGAAGCCCGTCGCTGCGGCCGGCGCCGACGTGCTGACGGTCAAGGATCTGCAGGCCTGGTACGGCGAATCCCACATCCTTCACGGCATCAATTTCAACGTGAAGGCCGGCGAGGTGGTGACGCTGCTCGGCCGCAACGGCGCCGGCAAGACCACGACGTTGAAGTCGGTGATGGGCGTGATCGGCAAGCGCTCCGGCTCGATCCGCTTCGACAATCAGGAAATCATCCGCGCTACCTCGGACAAAATCGCGCGGCTCGGCATCGCATTCTGTCCCGAGGAGCGCGGCATTTTCGCCAGCCTCGACGTGCGCGAGAACCTGCTGCTGCCGCCGGTGGTGCGGCCGGGCGGCCTGCCGCTCGACCAGATCTTCACGCTGTTTCCCAACCTGAAGGAGCGCCTCACCAGCCAGGGCACCAAGCTCTCGGGCGGCGAGCAGCAGATGCTGGCGATCGCGCGCATCCTGCGCACCGGCGCGCGCTTCCTGATGCTGGACGAGCCGACCGAAGGGTTGGCGCCGGTCATCATCCAGCAGATCGGGCACACCATTGCGCGCCTGAAGTCGCAGGGATTCACCATCCTGTTGGTCGAGCAGAATTTCCGTTTCGCCTCGACCGTTGCGGACCGCTACTACATTGTCGAGCACGGCAAGGTGATCGACGGCTTCGCGAATTCCGAGCTGTCGGCCAACATGGACAAGCTCCATACCTATCTCGGCGTCTGATATCGCCAGAACCAGAAAATTTAGGACGAGGGAATACGACATGAAGAACAAGATTTCGGCGCTCTTGCTCGGCACCGCGATGGTGCTGTCCGCCGCAAGCGTCGCCTCCGCCCAGGAGAAGCTCGACAAGACGGTCAAGATCGGCGCGCTGTCGGATCAGTCCGGCCTCTACGCGGATCTCGCCGGCCCCGGCTCGACGCTGGCGGCGCAGATGGCGATCGAGGACTCCGGCCTCAAGGCCAAGGGCTGGACCATCGACCTGATCTCCGGCGATCACCAGAACAAGCCCGATATCGGCACCACCATCGCCCGCCAGTGGTTCGACGTCGACAAGGTCGACACCATCGTCGACGTGCCGAATTCCGGCGTCGCGCTCGCGGTCAACAACGTCGTGAAGGAAAAGAACGGCGTCTACATCAATTCGGGCGCCGCCACTTCGGATCTCACCAACGCGCAGTGCTCGCCGAATACCGTGCACTGGACCTACGACACCTACATGCTCGCCCATGCCACCGGCCAGGCGCTGGTGAAGGCGGGCGGGGACACCTGGTTCTTCCTCACCGCGGATTACGCGTTCGGCGCCGCGCTCGAGCGCGACACCACGTCCGTCGTCACCGCCAATGGCGGCAAGGTGGTCGGCGGCGTCAAGCATCCGCTCAACACCGCCGACTTCTCCTCCTTCCTGCTGCAGGCGCAGGCCTCCAAGGCCAAGATCATTGGTCTCGCCAATGCCGGCGGCGACACCACCAACTCGATCAAGCAGGCGGCCGAGTTCGGCATCGTCAAGGGTGGCCAGAAGCTCGCGGCGCTGCTGCTGTTCCTCACCGACGTCAAGGCGATCGGGCTCGAGACCGCGCAGGGCCTCAACTTCACTGAGACGTTCTACTGGGACCTCAACGACAAGACCCGTGCCTTCTCCAAGCGCTTCTCGGAGCGGATGAAGAACAGCGCGCCCCCGACCATGGTGCAGGCCGGCGTCTATGCGGGTCTCATGCATTACTTCAAGGCGCTGGAAGCGCTCGGCGGCAATCCGCATGACGGCGCCAAGGTGGTCGCGAAGATGAAGACGATCCCGACCGACGATCCGCTGTTCGGCAAGGGCGAGGTCGAGGCCAACGGCCGCGTCACCCACGACGCCTATCTGTTCGAAGTGAAGAAGCCCTCGGAGTCCAAGGGACCGTGGGACTTCTACAAGCTGGTCGGCACCGTGCCGGGCAACCAGGCCTTCACGCCGCTCGACAAGAGCGCCTGCGCGCTTCTGAAGAAGTGACGATCATGCCCGCCGGCCATGCGCGTGGCCGGCGGGCTTCATCTATCTAGCGAAAGCTCATTCGATGCAGGCTCTCTACGCACAGCTTCTGGTGGGACTGATCAACGGCTCGTTCTACGCGCTGCTCAGTCTGGGGCTCGCCGTCATCTTCGGCATGCTCAACATCATCAATTTCGCGCATGGCGCGCTCTACATGATGGGCGCCTTCGTGGCGTATTTCCTGCTCAACCTGGGCGGCATCAATTACTGGTGGGCGCTGATCATCGCACCCGTCGTGGTCGGCATCTTCGGCATGATCCTCGAGCGGACCATGCTGCAATGGCTGACCGGCCTCGATCATCTCTACGGACTGCTGCTGACCTTCGGCATCGCGCTGATCGTGCAGGGCGTGTTCCAGAACTATTTCGGCTCCTCGGGCCTGCCTTACTCGATCCCGGATCAGCTCAAGGGCGGCGTCAATCTCGGCTTCATGTTCCTGCCGATCTATCGCGGCTGGGTCGTCATCTTCTCGCTCGTGGTGTGCCTTGCCACCTGGTTCCTGATCGAGAAGACGCAGCTCGGCGCCTACCTGCGCGCCGCGACCGAGAACCCGACGCTGGTGCGCGCGTTCGGCATCAACGTTCCGCGCATGATCACGCTGACCTACGGGCTCGGCGTGGGTCTTGCCGCACTCGCCGGCGTGCTGTCGGCGCCGATCAACCAGGTCCGCCCGCTGATGGGCGCCGATCTCATCATCGTGGTGTTCGCGGTGGTCGTGATCGGCGGCATGGGCTCGATCATGGGCTCGATCATCACCGGCTTCGCGCTCGGCGTGATCGAGGGACTGACCAAGTATTTTTATCCCGAGGCCTCCAACACCGTGGTGTTTGTCCTGATGGTGGTGGTGTTGCTGGTGAAGCCAACGGGACTGACGGGACGGGCGGCTTGATATGTCAGCATTGACCGACGATACACTTCCGATCACGCCGCGCGCGATGCGCGACGAGATGATCGTATTCGCCGCGATGGCGCTGCTGCTGGCGATCGTGCCGTGGACGGGGATCTATCCGTTCTTCGTCATGCAGGCGCTGTGCTTCGCGCTGCTCGCCTGCGCCTTCAACCTCCTGATCGGCTATGGCGGCCTGCTGTCGTTCGGCCACGCGATGTTCCTCGGCACCGCCGGCTACGTCTCGGCCCACGCGCTGAAGGTGTGGGGGCTGACGCCGGAGCTCGGCATCCTGGTCGGCACCGCGGCCGCGGCCTTGCTCGGCCTGGTCACCGGCTACATCTCGATCAAGCGGCAGGGCATCTATTTCTCGATGATCACGCTGGCGCTGTCGCAGCTGCTTTACTTCCTCTATTTGCAGGCGCCGTTCACCCATGGTGAAGACGGCATCCAGGGCATTCCGCAAGGCCACCTGCTCGGCATCTTCGATCTCTCGAAGCCGCTGGTGCTTTACTATGTCGTGCTGGTCGGCTTCCTCGCCGGCTTCCTGCTGATCTACCGCACCATCAACTCGCCGTTCGGCGAGGTGCTGAAGTCGATCCGCGAGAACGAGCCGCGGGCGATCTCGCTCGGCTACAAGACCGACCAGTACAAGCTGCTCGCCTTCATCCTGTCGGGCACGCTGGCGGGCTTTGCCGGCTCGCTGAAGGTGTTCGTGGCGCAGAATGCCTCGCTCACCGACGTGCACTGGTCGATGTCCGGTGAAATCGTGCTGATGACGCTGGTCGGCGGTCTCGGCACCATCTTCGGCCCGGTGGTCGGCGCCTTCGTGATCATCGCCATGCAGCAATATCTCGCCGGTTTCGGCCAGTGGGTGACGGTGATCCAGGGGGTGATCTTCGTGGCCTGCGTGCTGCTGTTCCGGCGCGGCCTGGTCGGTGAGCTGGCCCATTTGTTGCGGCGGTCGCTGTAGGGTAGGTCTCGGCGATTTTCGGCCGACTTTAGTGGTGGACGACCGCCCGTGTGGGCGGTCGTTTCAGGTTTTTTCCCCGCCAGATGCTCTATGACAGTTCTGTGACAGTCGCTAAAAGGGCTGTCCCGGAATGATGGAACTGAGACATGCTGCGCTGGTTTCGCGCCTTCCTGCCCAAGGAAGAGCGGTTTTTCGACCTGTTCGCCCGACACGCCCAGACCTCCGTGCAATGCGCATTGGCGTTGCAGGACATGCTGAAGGGCGGGGAGGAGACTCCGGTCTTTTGCCAGCGCGTCAATCAGTTCGAGAACGACGCCGATAGCGTCACCCGCGAGGTCCTGACCGCGGTTCGCCGCACCTTCATCACCCCGTTCGATCGTGGCGATATCAAGAACCTGATCACCTCGATGGACGACGCGGTCGACCAGATGCAGGCGACCGCAAAGGCGGTCATGCTGTTCGAGGTGCGCGAGTTCGAGCCGCCGATGCGCGAGATGGGCGGCCTGATCGTCGAATGCGCCAATCTGGTCGGCCGCGCGCTGCCCCTGTTGCAGTCGATCGGCCACAACGTCTCGATGCTGACCCAGATCACCGAGGAACTGACCAAGCTCGAGGGCCGGGTCGACGATCTCCAGGATATCGGGCTCAAGGAGCTGTTCCTGAAGCACCGCGACGCCAACACGATGGACTACATCGTCGGCGCGGAGATCTACGACCATCTCGAGAAAGTTGCCGATCGTTTCGACGACGTCGCCAACGAGATCAACTCGATCGTGATCGAGCAAGTCTGAGCATGATCCGGAAAAGTGTGATGCGGTTTTCCCTGCGACAAACGCGAAGCGTTTGCGCGGCGATCATGCTCAACAAAGCACAATAGAGCGGGGCATCACATGGACGCCACGCTGGGTCTTCCAATTCTGACCATCCTGATCGCGGTCGCGCTGCTGTTCGATTTCCTGAACGGCCTGCACGATGCCGCGAACTCGATCGCGACCATCGTCTCGACCCGCGTGCTGCGGCCGCAGTATGCGGTGTTCTGGGCGGCGTTCTTCAACTTCGTCGCGTTCCTGGTGTTCGGCCTGCACGTTGCCAACACGATCGGCACCGGGATCATCGAGCCGTCGGTGGTGGATGCGACCGTGATCTTCGCAGCATTGGTCGGCGCGATCGTCTGGAACGTGATCACCTGGGCGCTGGGCATTCCGTCGTCGAGCTCGCACGCGCTGATCGGCGGCCTGGTCGGCGCCGGCATGGCGAAGGCGGGCATTTCGGCGGCGGTGTGGAGCGGGCTCTCCAAGACCTTGCTCGCGATCGTGCTGTCGCCGCTGGTCGGCTTCCTGCTGGCGCTGGTGCTGGTCGCGATCGTGTCCTGGCTCTCGGTGCGCTCGACGCCGTTCGCGGTCGATCGCGCATTCCGCATCCTGCAATTCGCCTCGGCGTCGCTCTATTCGCTCGGCCATGGCGGCAACGACGCGCAAAAGACCATGGGCATCATCGCCGTGCTGCTCTATTCGCAGGGCCATCTCGGCGACACCTTCGAAATTCCGTTCTGGGTGGTGCTGGCCTGCCAGGGCGCGATGGCGCTGGGTACCCTGATGGGCGGCTGGCGGATCGTCCGCACCATGGGGCTGCGGATCACCAAGCTGACGCCGATGCAGGGTTTCTGCGCCGAAACCGGCGGCGCCGTGACGCTGTTCATGGCGACCTATCTCGGGGTTCCCGTATCGACCACGCACACCATCACGGGCGCCATCGTCGGCGTCGGCGCCGCACGGCGGCTTTCCGCCGTGCGCTGGAATGTGGCGAGCTCGATCGTCTACGCCTGGGTGATCACGATCCCGGCGTCGGCCGCGGTCGCAGCCGCGAGCTATTGGGCGGTGCAGATTCTGAAGTAGCGTTTTCGAGCGAAGTGGAAGCCGGTTCGCGTCAAGAAAACGCGTCTCGAAGGAGCAATCAGCCGACCAGCTTCAGCCCGACGATGCCGGCAACGATCAGTCCGATGCTGGCAAGCCGCATCGCGGTCGCGGGTTCACCGAGCAGGATGATGCCGAGCGCCGCGGTGCCGACCGCGCCGATCCCGGTCCAGACCGCATAGGCGGTTCCAATCGGCAGCGTCTTCAGCGCGAGGCCGAGCAGGATCACGCTGCCGGCCATCGCCGCCAGCGTCAGCACCGACGGCACCAGCCGCGAGAAACCTTCGGTATATTTCAGCCCGATCGCCCAGCCGATCTCGAGCAGGCCAGCGGTGAACAGAATGGTCCAAGCCATCACGAACCCTCCAGATAAGGCAGGGTCGTCCCCGCGAATGGTATGGTGAGGAGAAGGTCGTCCTTCCGGTGCCCTATTTGGGGATGGTGCGGCCGTTCCGCATTGCGACAAAACGCCCTTGATTGCGCCCGTTTTCCCTGCCAAATGCCCCGCCATGTCCGACATTTCAGTTTCAGCCGAATCGCCGTCCCGCTCGCCGCTTTCTGAGGAAGTGGCGCGACGGCGCACCTTTGCGATCATCTCGCACCCGGATGCCGGCAAGACCACGCTGACGGAAAAGCTGCTGCTGTTCGGCGGCGCCATCAACCTTGCGGGCCAGGTCAAGGCCAAGGGCGAGCGGCGCAACACGCGCTCGGACTGGATGAAGATCGAGCGCGAGCGCGGCATCTCGGTCGTCACCTCGGTGATGACCTTCGAGTTCAACGACCTCGTGTTCAACCTCTTGGACACGCCGGGCCACGAGGACTTTTCGGAAGATACCTATCGCACGCTGACCGCGGTCGACTCCGCCGTCATGGTGATCGACGCCGCGAAAGGCATCGAGGCGCGCACGCGAAAGCTGTTCGAGGTGTGCCGGCTGCGTGACATCCCGATCATCACCTTCATTAACAAGATGGACCGCGAGAGCCGCGACACGTTCGAGCTTCTGGACGAAATCGAGAAGACGCTGGCGCTCGACACGACGCCGATGACCTGGCCGGTCGGCCGTGGCCGCGACTTCCTCGGCACCTATGACGTCATCAATGGCGGCGTGCGGCTGCTCGAGGGCGGCGGCGCCAAGACCGGCGCCACCGAGCAGATCGACATCGCCGATCTGGGCAAGCGCAATCCCAATCTCGACGTCGCCGAGGTCAAGGACGAGCTCGCGCTGGCCTCGGAAGCCTGCAAGCCGTTCGAGCTCGCGGCGTTCCGCGAGGGCCACCTGACGCCGGTCTATTTCGGCAGCGCGCTGCGCAATTTCGGCGTCGGCGATTTGCTCGAAGGCCTCGGCAAGTTCGCGCCGGCGCCGCGCGCGCAGGACTCGGATTTGCGCAAGGTCGAGGCATCGGAGCCGCGCATGAGCGCATTCGTGTTCAAGATCCAGGCCAACATGGATCCGAACCACCGTGACCGCATCGCCTTCGCCCGGCTGTGCTCGGGCAAGCTCAGCCGCGGCATGAAGGCCAAGCTGGTACGCACCGGCAAAAACATGAGCCTGTCGAGCCCTCAGTTCTTTTTCGCGCAGGACCGCTCGGTCGCCGACGAGGCCTTTGCCGGTGACGTCGTCGGCATTCCCAACCACGGCACGCTCAGGATCGGCGACACCCTCACTGAGGGCGAGGATCTGACCTTCGTCGGCGTGCCGAGCTTCGCGCCGGAAATCGTCCGCCGCGTCCGGCTGACCGACGCGATGAAGGCGAAGAAGCTGAAGGAAGCCTTGCAGCAGATGTCGGAGGAGGGCGTCGTGCAGGTGTTCCGCCCGCGCGACGGCGCGCCCGCGCTGGTCGGCGTGGTCGGCCCGCTGCAGCTCGATGTGCTGAAGGCGCGGCTCGATGCGGAATATTCGCTGCCGGTCGAGTTCGAGATCTCCGAGTTCTCGCTGGCGCGCTGGATCTCGTCCGACGACCGCAAGCAGCTTGACGCCTTCATCTCCGCCAACAACTCCGGCATCGCCGACGACGTCGACGGCGATCCCGTGTTCATGGCCAAGAACGAGTTCTATCTTGGCTACACCCGCGAGCGCGCCGAGGGCATCACCTTCTCCAACGTCAAGGACGTGAAGAAGAAGTCGTAGTGGCGCTCGCTCCGGTGTCGTCCCCCGGGAAGGCGGGGGACCCGGTACGCCGCGGCTTCTCCGTTACTCGCTACGGTTCTCAGCGGGGAGGTGACTGCCGAAAAAGTCGATCAGGCTCTGCGGCGCGTTAGCGCCGTAGCACAACTCGAGGAGCTCCTCCGCATCAGCCGCTTCGGACGCGCTGCGGGGAAACAGGTCCTCTTCATAGGCGGCGAGCGCGGCCTCGACGTCACCTGGGTTGGCAGCGATCGCAGCGCCGAGTTCGGCACCGTCGTACATTGCGAGATTGGCGCCTTCGCCCGATGGAACCATCAGATGCGCGGCATCGCCGAGCAGCGTGACGCCGGGCACGCGGTCCCATTGATGTGCGACCGGAAGCGCATGGATGAGGCGCAGCACCGGCGCCGTCTCGCCATCGGTGATCAGCGCGGTCAGCGCCCGGGCCCAGCCATCGAATTCCTCGGCGACGCGGGCGAGGGCGCTCGCAGGGTTGGAGAAGTCGAGGTTGGCAAACCATTCCTCACGCTTGGTCAGCGCCACATAGGTGTGCAGCACGCCGTTCGGCTCACGATGCGCGGCGATGCCCTTTCCCGGCGCCAGCGCGAACATGGCGCCGCCGCCAACCGCTTCCGCGCTCGCTCGGTGACGGACATCGGCGTCGAACAGATATGTCTCGATGAACGAAGTGCCGACATAGGTCGGCTTGTCTGCGGAGAGAAGCGATCGCACGCGCGACCAGGCACCGTCGGCCCCGACCAGAAGGTCGGTCGTCACCGTCGTGCCGTCGGCAAAGCTCAATACATGCCGCCCGCCGCCGAGCGGAGAGGCCGCTATGACCTTGTGTCCCCACCGCACCGTGCCTTCGGGCAACGAATTGAGCAGGATCCGGCGCAGCTCGCCCCGCGGCACCTCGGGCCGCCCGCCGGTGCCGTCGTCCGGATGATGCAGCAGGACATTGCCTTGGGTATCGAGCGCGCGGGTTTCCTGGCCGCCCGGGTGGATCAACTCGCGGAACTCCTCAAACAGGCCCGCGGCCTTCAGCGCGCGTTGGCCGTTGTGCTCATGGATATCGAGCATGCCGCCCTGCGTTCGTGCCTCTGCGGAGGCTTCCGCTTCGTAGACGATCGCTGCGATCCCGTGGACGTGGAGGACGCGGGCAAGCGTCAGGCCGCCGAGGCCGGCACCGACGATCGTGACGGGAGATTTCATACGGAGTCCTTCCGGGCTGAGAGTTATGGAACGTCGTTCCAATACTTGGAATGCCGTTCCAGACGTGTCAAGGTGCGGCATGGTCAAGAAGGCGCGCAGCAGCCAGCGACGCGAGGACTCGCTCTCGCGGGATCGCATCATCGAGGCTTCGATCGAACTCCTGGACGAAAGCGGCGAGGACGGTCTGACGTTCCGCGCCCTGTCCGAACGGCTCGCGACCGGTCCCGGCGCGATCTACTGGCATATCGCCAACAAGAGTGATCTGCTGGTCGCCGCCTGCGATGCCATTGTCGCGCGCATGGTCGATGAGCACGTGGTCAGCGGATCGCCGAAGGCCACCATTCGCGCCCTTGCGCTCGGCATGTTCGACGCAATGGAGGCGCATGCGTGGGTCGGGACAGCGCTGATCCGTGCTGCCGGGCAGTTGCCGACCGTGCGCGTTCTGGAATGCATCGGCCAGCAGGTTCGCGCGCTTGGCGTGGCTGCCGACACGCAGTGGACGATCGTCTCGGTCCTGCTGAACTACATCCTTGGCGTCGGTGGCCAGAACGCAGCGAACGCGCAGTTCGCGCGGACGCATGGCCTGGACCGATCGAGCTTCCTGGATGCGGTGGCGACCGACTGGTCCGCGCTCGACGCAAGCGACTACCCGTTTGCACGCAGCGTGGCCGACGCGATGCGGGACCACGACGACCGTGTCGACTATCTCGCCGGCATCGATCTCATCCTCGCCGGTATCAAGGGGACACGAACCGGCCGAACCTAGGTTTTAGTATGACAAGCGCGAGGAATTGAACGCCGCCCCGCTTGATGCGGTCCGGCCGCGGACCCATTTTCTCCGGAGTGCAATCCGGGTCCGCCTGCATGCTCCGACGCGTCGCCATCTGCCTCGCTTTTGCCGTGCCGGCCTTTGCGCTCGCGAGCGCGGCCTCTGCGCAGCAGCGGCAACAAACCAACCCGGCGCCCTTCGCACACACGCCTTGCAGCGTGCTCGACGAAGGGCCTTGCATCCCGTCCTATTGCAGCGTGTTCAACCACGGGCCATGCCTGCCCGAGATGGATTATCCGTACGGCGAAAATCTCCAGCTCACGATCCTGACCGTGCCACCGCAGGATCAGGCCGAGAAGTACCGCAAGCCGGATCATGATCTCAATACCATCGGCGATCTGTTCGCCGCGCTGCGCGCCTGCTGGGCGCCGCCACCGCCGGACGACGCGCGCGCGGGCATGCAGATGTCGGTGCGTTTCAGCTTCAAACGATCGGGCGAGATGATCGGCGCGCCGCGCCTGACGTTTTCGACGCGGGGCATCCCGGCCGACACCCGCACCACCTACCTCAATGCGATCAACGCCTCGCTGGATGCCTGCCTGCCCCTGAAATTCACCGGCGGATTGGGCGGCGCGCTGGCCGGCCGGCCGATCATGATCCGCTATGTCGACAACCGGGAGCTGGCCAAATCGGCCAACAAGCCGTGAAGCTGACGCATTGCCACCCGCCCGGCGAAGGTGATACGCGAAGGCATTGATCGATCAGAGGAGGAACATCGTGGGACTGCTCGTCATGATCCTGGGTCTCGTGCTGTTCCTCGGCGTCCATGTGCTGTCCAGCCTGCGCGAGATGCGCGCCGGCCTGATCAAGGCGATGGGCGAGGGCGGCTACAAGATCGCCTATTCGCTCGCCTCCGCGGCCGGGCTCGTGCTGATCATCTGGGGCTTTGCGCATTATCGCGCGACCGGATGGATCGACGTCTGGACGCCGCCGACCGCGTTCAAGCACATCGCGGTGGCGCTGATGCTGCCCGCCGTCATCCTCGTCGTCGCCTCCTATATCCGCGGCCGCATCTACACCACGCTGAAGCATCCGATGCTCGCCGGCGTGAAGCTGTGGGCGTTCGCGCATCTGCTCGCCAATGGCGACCTCGGCTCGATCATCCTGTTCGGCTCGTTTCTCGGCTGGGCGGTCTATGACCGCATCTCGCTGAAGCGCCGTGCGGATGCCGGCGCGCCGCCGATTCCGGTGGGCGGCCCAACCAACGACCTGATCGCGATCGCGGTCGGTGTCATCGTCTATCTGGCGCTGGCGTTTGCGTTCCACCCGGTCGTGATCGGCGTGCCTGTTATGGGAGCCTGACTATGTCTGTTCAATCCGCCATCAAGCGCAAGACCGCGCCCGATCTGCGCGCCCGCAAGAACGGCGAGCCGATCGTGATGCTGACGTCCTATCATGCGCACACCGCGGCGCTGGTCGACCGTCATTGCGACGCCATCCTGGTCGGCGATTCCCTCGGCAACGTCATGCACGGCTTCGAGACCACCGTGCCGGTGACGCTCGACATGATGATCCTGCAGGGCCGCGCGGTGATGCGCGGCTCGCAAGCTGCGCTCGTGGTCGTCGACATGCCGTTCGGCTCCTATGAGGGTTCGAAGGAGCAGGCGTTTCAGTCCGCGGTGCGGATCATGAAGGAGACACTGTGCGGCGCGGTCAAGCTCGAGGGCGGCGCGCGGATGGCGGAGACGGTGGCGTTCCTGTCCGAGCGCGGCATTCCGGTGATGGGCCATATCGGTCTGACGCCGCAGTCGATCAACACGCTCGGCTCGTTCCGCGCGCAGGGCCGCGAGGAGGAGACCTGGGCACCGATTGAAAACGACGCCAGGGCGATCGCGGAAGCCGGCGCGTTCTCGATCGTGGTCGAGGCGGTCGCCGAGCCGCTGGCGCGCAAGATCACGCAATCGATCGCGGTGCCGACCATCGGCATCGGCGCCAGCGCGGCCTGCGACGGCCAGGTGCTGGTGCTGGAGGACATGCTCGGCCTGTCGCCGCGGGCGCCGAAATTCGTGCGCCGCTACGGCAATCTCGGTCCAATGATCGAGGAGGCGATCGCGGGCTATGCGCGCGACGTGAAGAGCCGCGCCTTCCCAGGGCCGGAGCACGTCTACGGCATGAAGAAGAGCTGACGGGGCGCGCATGGACTGGTCGCAGCACGCAATTCCACCGATGCGGCTTGAGCCGCGGTTCGGCGACCGCGTCGTGCCGGCTTTCCCGGAGCGGCCGGGCAGCCTGTGGGGGATGATCGCGGACGCCGTTGCGCAGAACGGCGAGGGCGAGGCGCTGGTCTGCGGCGCGACGCGCCTGAGCTGGCGCGAGGTCGCGGAGAAATCGGCCAAGGTCGCGGCGGGCTTTGCAAGACTTGGCCTCGCGCCCGGCGACCGCGTCGCGATCCTGCTCGGCAACCGCATCGAATTCGTGCTGACGATGTTCGCCGCCGCGCATGCCGGGCTGGTCACGGTGCTGCTCTCGACGCGCCAGCAAAAGCCCGAGATCGCCTATGTGCTGAACGATTGCGGTGCGACGCTTCTGGTCCATGAGGCCACGCTTGCCGACCGCATCCCTGATGCGGCCGGCGTTCCCGGCCTCAAGCATCGGGTTTCGGTCAGCGACGACGGCGCGTCGCAATTCGCTGGTCTCGCCGACAACGCTGCGGCCCAGGCGCCGGCGGAGGTGAGGGAAGAGGACACCGCGATGATCCTCTACACCTCGGGCACCACGGGCCGGCCGAAGGGCGCCATGCTCGCCCATTGCAACATCATCCACTCCTCGATGGTGTTCGTGTCGTGCCTGAAGCTGACCAAGGCCGATCGCTCGATCGCCGCGGTGCCGCTCGCGCATGTCACCGGCGCGGTCGCCAACATCACCACCATGGCACGCTGCGCCGGCGCGCTGATCATCATGCCGGAGTTCAAGGCATCGGAATATCTGAAGGTCGCGGCGCGCGAGCGCGTCAGCTACACGGTGATGGTGCCGGCGATGTACAATCTCTGCCTGATGCAGCCGGATTTCGACAGCTACGATCTGTCGAGCTGGCGGATCGGCGGCTTCGGCGGCGCGCCGATGCCGGTCGCAACCATCGAAAAACTCGACGCCAAGATTCCCGGGCTGAAGCTTGCGAATTGCTACGGCGCGACCGAGACCACGTCGCCCTCGACGCTGATGCCGGGCGAACTGACCGCCGCCCATATCGACAGCGTCGGCCTGCCGTGCCCCGGTGCCGAGATCATCGTGATGGGCGCTGACGGCCGCGAACTGCCGCGCGGCGAGATCGGCGAGCTCTGGATCCGCAGCGCCTCGGTCATCAAGGGCTACTGGAACAATCCGAAGGCGACCGTGGAGAGTTTCACCGCCGGCTTCTGGCATTCCGGCGATCTCGGCTCGATCGACGCGGCAAACTTCGTCCGCGTGTTCGATCGCCAGAAGGACATGATCAACCGCGGCGGCCTGAAGATCTATTCGGCCGAGGTCGAGTCTGTCCTGGCCGGCCATCCCGCCGTGGTCGAGAGCGCGATCATCGCCAAGCCGTGCCCGGTGCTCGGCGAGCGCGTGCACGCCGTGATCGTGACCCGCACGGACGTGAATGCGGAGAGCCTGCGCGCATGGTGCGCCGAGCGGCTCTCGGACTACAAGGTGCCGGAGACCATGGCGCTGACAGCAGAGCCGCTGCCGCGCAACGCCAATGGCAAGGTGATCAAGCGCCAGATCAGGGAGAGCCTGTCCGCTGTAGGCGCGTAGCGAGGCGTGGACGTACCATCCGCGAATTCGGTCGACCTCTCCCGCTTGCGGGGGTCGAGACGAGCGAAGCTCGCTCTTGGGTCGGCACGTGCAGCGCGGGCTGGGGGCCCGTTGCGGCCCGCTGCAAACGTCCCCCGTTAACGCTTTGATCCGCCTCGCTTTGCCTTGCCTCCGCCACACCATTAGGGTAACGCCGCCGCGATGTGGGGATCGGGTAGGGCTGGGCCCCACCGATAGCAGCGGTCCCGAGGGGATGGGATAGCCTTAAGTGTCTGAATTATTTGACGAAGTCGACGAGGAAGTCCGTCGCGATCAGCTCAAGAAGCTGTGGGACAAGTACTCGCTCTTTATCATCGCCCTGGCGATCCTGATCGTTGCGGGCGTCGGTGGCTGGCGCGGCTACCAGTATCTTGAGGCCAAGAAGGCCGCCGAGGCCGGTGCGGCGTTCGACCGTGCCGTCGAATTGTCCGATCAGAGCAAGCACGCCGAGGCCGAGGCTGCGTTCGCCGCTCTCATCACCAAGGCACCGTCCGGCTACCGCAACCTGGCGCGGTTGCGCTTGGCCGCCGAGGTCGCGACTCGCGACCAGCCGGCTGCCGCGAAGCTCTATGACGAGATCGCAGCCGACCGCAGCGTCGGCGGTCCCGAGCAGGATTTGGCGCGGATCCGCGCCGCGCAGCTCGCGATGGAGACCACCACCTATCCGAACATGCTGCAACGGCTCGAGGCCACGGCAACGGCGAAGGACTCGACGTTCCGTCACTCCGCCCGCGAGCTGCTGGCGCTGTCGGCCTGGCGCGCCAACGATGCCACCGCCGCGCGGCAGTGGCTCGACCAGATAGCCAATGACGGCGAGACGCCGCCGAGCCTGCGCTCGCGTGCCGAAGCGCTGCAGGCCTTGTTGCCGCCGGTCGCGAAAAGCTGACTTGGCGCGAAACCCGAGTTTGAGTGAGAGATCGACCATGCGCCGCTCGCAACGCCTGATCGCAGCCGCAGTTCTGACAGCGCTTTGCAGCGTGCTGGCGGGGTGCGGCGGTGGCGGCATGTCCAATTTCGATCCGAGCGACCTGCTCGACTTCCTCGATTCCAAGAAGAAGCTGCAGGGCGACCGCAAGCCGGTCTTCCCCGAAGGCGTGCCCGGCCTGGAGCAGGGCGTGCCGAAGGAATTGTACAAGGGCTCGCAGCAGGAACAGCTCGATCAGCAGAACGCCGCGGCAGCCGCCGCTGCCCAACCGGCCCCGCCGCCGGAGCCGCCGAAGGGCGCCAAGAAGCACGCCAAGGGCAGCGCAGCGCCGGCCGCGGATCAGGCGGCTGCTCCCGATGCCGCAGCCGAGGAGGGCGCGCCCGCCGCGCTGCCGCCGGAGCCGAAGCCGAAGAAGATCGTCCGCCGCCGCACCACTGCGCCACCCGCCGACGATCAGCAGGCTCAGCCTGCAGCGCCGGCCCAGCAGACCCAGACCACGCAACAATCCGGCGGCGCCTTCCCCGCACCGCTACCGAGCGGCGGATTTAGCCGCTAGCATGATCCGGAAAAGTGCGAAGCGGTTTTCCGGAAAGATCATGCTAAAACAAGAATCTAAGGCGCGATGACGATTCAATCCGATCTCATCGCGCTTTAGGCTCCTGCTTCAATTCATTGACGCGCGCCGCAACGCGGCGCCTGGTGATCCATGTCTTTTACCATCGCCATTATCGGCCGGCCCAATGTCGGAAAGTCGACGCTGTTCAACCGGCTGGTCGGCCAGAAGCTCGCACTGGTCGACGACGAGCCCGGCGTGACGCGTGACCGTCGCGAGGGCCAGGCCAGGCTCTACGACCTCGACTTCACCATCATCGACACCGCGGGCCTCGACGAAGGCGCCAAGGGTTCGCTGACGGCGCGGATGCAGGAGCAGACCGAAACCGCGATCGAGCTTGCCGATGCCCTGATGTTCGTGATCGACGCCCGCGTCGGCCTGACGCCGACCGACCGTGCCTTCGCCGACTTCGCGCGAAAGGCCAACAAGCCGGTGGTGCTGGTCGCCAACAAGGCCGAGGGCAAGCATGGCGAGATCGGCGCGATGGAATCCTACGCGCTCGGGCTCGGCGATCCCGTCCAGATCTCGGCCGAGCATGGCGAGGGCATGGGCGACCTCCACGAGGCGCTGAGCGCGCTGGTGCCGGAGACACCGGAGGAAGACGACGAGCTTGAGGACGATGAGGACATCTCGGAGGAGGAGGCCGCGCAGCGCCCGATCCGCGTCGCCATCGTCGGCCGGCCGAATGCCGGCAAGTCGACGCTGATCAACCATCTGCTCGGCGAGGAGCGGCTGCTGACCAGCCCCGAGGCCGGCACCACGCGCGATTCCATCGCGGTCGAGATCACCTGGCAGGGCCGCCAGTTCCGGGTGTTCGACACCGCCGGCCTGCGCCGCCGCTCGCGGATCGAGGAGAAACTGGAGAAGCTCTCGGTCGCCGACGCGTTGCGCGCGGTGCGCTTTGCCGAAGTCGTCGTGATGATGATGGACGCGCAGAACAAGTTCGAGGAGCAGGACCTGCGCATTGCCGACCTGATCGAGCGCGAAGGCCGCGCCATCGTGCTCGCGGTCAACAAATGGGACCTGGTCGAGCGCAAGCCGAACCAGATCTCGCAGCTGCGCACCGATGCCGACCACTGGCTGCCGCAGGTCAAGGGCGCGCCGATCGTCGCCGTCTCCGGCTTGATGGGCGAAGGCATCGACCGCCTGATGACGGCGATCCAGGAGGCTTATGCGGTCTGGAACCGGCGCTTGCCGACCTCGGCGCTCAATCGCTGGTTCGAGCAGGCGATCCAGGCCAACCCGCCGCCGGCGGTTTCGGGCCGCAGGCTGAAGCTGAACTACATCACGCAAGTGAAGGCGCGCCCGCCGAGCTTCGTGCTGTTCTGCTCGCGCGCCGACGCGATCCCGCGATCCTATCTGCGCTACCTCATCAACTCGCTGCGCGAGACCTTCGATCTGCCGGGCACGCCGATCCGGATCACGCTGCGCGAGAAGGCCAATCCGTTCGCCCACAAGCGCAAACGCCCGTCGTGAGCGAAAGGTCGGAGGGTGGCACGGTTGCTGTAGCGCAACCGCGCAGCGGCGCGGTGATCTTCATCTTCATCACGTTGCTGCTCGACATGCTCGCGCTCGGGATCATCATCCCGATCCTGCCCAAGCTGATCGAAGGCTTCGTCAACAACGACACCGCAAATGCGGCGCGCATCTTCGGCGTGTTCGGCTCGATCTGGGCCTTGATGCAGTTCGTCTGCTCGCCGATCCTCGGCGCGCTGTCCGATCGCTTCGGCCGCCGGCCGGTGGTGCTGCTGTCGAATTTCGGCCTTGCCGCGGACTATGTGCTGATGGCGCTGGCGCCGAACCTGATCTGGCTGTTCATCGGGCGGGCGATCTCGGGCGTCACCTCGTCGAGCATCTCGACCGTGTTCGCCTATATCGCCGACGTCACCGCGCCGGAGCAGCGCGCCGCGATGTTCGGCAAGATTGGCGTCGCCTTCGGCGCCGGCTTCATCCTCGGACCGGCGCTGGGCGGCCTGCTCGGCGAGATCGATCCGCGGCTGCCGTTCTGGGCGGCGGCGGGCTTGAGCTTCGTCAACGGGCTCTATGGCCTGTTCATCCTGCCGGAATCGCTGCCCGTGGAGCGGCGCGCGCCGTTCAAATGGAAGAGCGCCAATCCGATCGGCGCGCTGCAGTTCCTGCGCTCGAACCGGACGCTCGCCGGCCTGTCGCTGGCGACGTTCTTCGGCCAGCTCGCGCATGTCGTGCTGCCCTCGGTGTTCGTGCTCTACGCCACCTATCGCTATGGCTGGGACACCGGCACCGTCGGCGCGACGCTGGCGCTGGTCGGGCTCTGCGGCATGATCGTGCAGGGCGCGGCGATCGGACCGATCGTGCAACGCCTCGGCGAGCGCAACGCGCTGTTCCTCGGCCTCGTCTGCGGCGCCCTGGGCTTCGTGATCTTCGGCGCCGCGCCGACCGGCCAGCTGTTCTGGATCGGCATTCCCGTGATGGCGCTGTGGGGCCTCTCGGGCGCTGCGACGCAGGCGCTGACGACGCAACTCGTCGCCGCCGACCAGCAGGGACAGTTGCAGGGCGCGACATCAAGCGTGCAGAGCATGTCGGAATTGATCGGCCCGTTCCTGTTCACGCTGACCTTCGCGTATTTCATCGGCGACACCGTGCCGGTGAAGATGCCCGGCGCGCCGTTCTATCTGGCCGGCGCGCTGCTGCTGCTCGCGCTCGCCATCGCCTGGCGCGCGACGGCGGCGAAGCAAGCCTAGGATCCACCACGAGACGCTCTATTCCGTCGCCGGCACCGAATGGTGCTCGTGGGTGATCCGCCACTCGCCGTCGATCTTGCGCAGCCCGATCGTCAGCCTGAACTGGAACGCGGCATCAGGCGGGCCGCACCGCATCACCGCGACCGCGAAGGCCACATCACTGCCGGCCGTGATCGCGATCTCCTCGATATCGAAGGCATAGGAGGGGCGGTGATACCTGAAGAACAGATCCCACGTCTTCCGGTATTCATCCAATCCGCGTGACTGCAATGGCGGCGGAACGTCGAACATCACGATGTCCGGATCGTGATGGGCGAAAATGCCGGGATAGTCGCGTCTGCGGACGGCGTCCGTCCAGGCGTCGATGAGCGTCCTGATTTCGGTTTCCGCCGTCTGTTTCTGCTGTGTCATCGCTCGCGTGCTCCGAGTGCTGGCTGATGCTTCGAGGACGAATGCGAGCGCGCCGATCCGACACGCGTCCGGCCGCACCTGCCGGATTGCGTCATATTGTCCATTTAAAAACCATCCGGTTGGTTTGTATAAGGCTGATACCGGATGAAGACGCGCCTCGCTCCGGGGCGCGCTGCCAGGAGCAGCATGGTGACCGACGAGGCCGTTGATATCTGCGATGAATTGACCCGCTTCAGCGCCGCGCAGGCGGCGCTGCTGACGTCGCGCGGCCTTGTCTACCTGACCGACCTGAAACTCGATGGCGGCAGGCACGGGACGATCGTCGCGGCGAGTTATGCCGACGCGCAGGCCGTCGCACGCGCACGCGGTCGAGGGGAACGGGTCGTCGGCCGAATGGCCTACGGTTTCCTTCATGGCCTGCTGCAAAAGGTTCGCTTGTGCGCGTGAGCGATCGGATAGGTCGAAGACCGATTCCCGAGATTGACGCGTCTTCCGAGGGCGACACCGCCATTCCGGGGACGCCGTTCGCGCTGCCTCGCGGATCAGATGCAGCGCTTGAGATTGACCGAAGCCGCTGAGATACTGTGATCTCAAGCGACTCCTTCCTGAGTACACCATGGATAATCCTTCCCGCTCGGAACGCTCCCGCAACGCCGCACTCGACGCCGCGATCACCATCGTGACGCGCGACGGTCCGGGGCGCCTGACGCTGGACGCGATCGCGCGCGAGAGCGGTCTCAGCAAGGGCGGCGTGATGCATCAGTTCCGCACCAAGGAAGCGGTGCTGCGCGCCTTGCTCGAGCAGCAGATGGCGCATTTCGAGGAATTCTCGAACCGCTACATCGAAAAGGTACGCGGGACCACGGACCAGCCCGAACTGTCGGCGCAGATCGCGACGCTCCGGGAGGCGATCTCAACGCCGCGGGCAGGGGCGTTCGCACTGCTGGCGGCGATGAACGAGAACCCCGAATTGATGGCGATGCCGCGCGATGTCGACATCAAGAAGGTCGCGCTGATGAAGGCCGAGGCGAGCGATCCCGATCTCGCGCTGCTGCGCTGGGCGGCGGCGCGGGGGCTGCTGCTCAGTTCGTTGTTCGGCATGTTGTCGCTGACCGAGGCGGAGCGCGATCGCCTGTTCGAGCGCTTGCTCGACGACAGCAAGTGGACCGCGCTGGAGCAGGACGCGACGCAGGTAGTAAAGCCAGCCAAGACGACGGCGGCACGTACGGCATCTTCGCCTCCGGCCGGCGCGCGCGCGGCAAAGCCCGCATCGGCGCGCAAGCGCGGCTGAATTTCCGGCGCTGCCGAAAGCGCAACGCCGCCCAAGCGGAATATGGATCGCTTGGCGGCGTTGGATCGGCACCGGGCCCCTGAAATCCCCCGGCGATTTCTGCCGTACCACACGAGATGTCGCGGGTTTGTGACAACACGCGGCCGCCATTCGCGAAGCGGCCTCGCCAGCTAACACGACATTTCGACCGCCGCATTTTTCCGACGCGTTTCCTGCGATTGCAACTTTACAAACCAACTGGTCGGTTTTTGATCGCACTGAGGCAAGGTCTGGCGGCGCCGCGACCGCGAGTCAGACCGGCAGTGACGGCCGCAGCCGTACTTTCAGCCCCGGACGCGGCTGCGGCCGAGCTGCTTTTCCGCCCAGGTCGGATGAGGAGATTGGAATGGAGAGCTCGATCGCCGCGCGCGGTCTGGGAGCGATGGCGCTTTGCGTCCTCGCCGGAGGATGTGCCGCCGTCACGCCGGTGGCCTATTCGGATGTGGCATCGTCGGCCTACATGACGCCGGACACGTCCGATTCTTCGGGGCGTGTGCCGTATCGCTATGCGCCGCCGGTCGACTGGCGGAGCTACAACAAGGTGATGATCGATCCGGTCGTGATCTATCGCGGCGCGGATCATCAGTTCGGCGACATGTCCGAGAAGGACAAGCAGACGCTCGCCGCCTACATGCAGACCCGCTTCGCCGACAAGCTGCGCGGCCGGTTCACGCTGGTGAACATGCGCGGGCCGAACACGTTCCGCCTGCGGCTGACGCTGACCGGCGCGGTCGCCAACACGCCGGTGCTCGGCACGCTGTCGCGTTTCGATCTGGCGGGCGCGGTCTACAACGGCGTGCAGGCCGCGCGCGACGGCGAGGGCACGATGACGGGCTCCGTCATCTATGCCGTCGAGATGTTCGACAGCTCGACCTCGCGGCTGCTCGGCGCCTATGTCAGCAAGCAATATCCCAACGCCTACGACATCAAGGCCAGCGTCGGCGATCTCGCCGCGGCCACCGCCGGCATCGACAAGGGTGCCGATACGTTCATGGCGCAATTGAAGTGAGGCGCGCCGCGCGCGTCCGCAAACCATCCCGACACTGAAAGGTCCTTTACCATGAACTTTCTGGTTCGCATGTTCCTGCGCAGCCTCGTCGCTGCCTTGCTGATGAGCTCGACCGGCCGCGCCGAGACGATGGCCCCAGTCGATCCCAGCGGCACCTGGCTGACCGAAGACGGCCGGGCACGCATCCGCCTCGAGCGCTGCGGCCCCGCGCGTGACCGCATCTGCGGCTTCATCGTGTGGATGAAGGATCCGCTCGATTCACACGGCCAGCCGCTTCGCGACAGCTTCAATCCCGACCCCGACCAGCGGACGCGTGCGCTGCTCGGCCATCAGCTGATCCTCGGATTGAAGCTGACGCCGGAGGGCAGGTTCGACGGCGACATCTACAACGCCGAGGACGGCAAGTCCTATGCGGTCTCGCTGTGGCGCGACAAGTCCGACCGGCTGAAGCTCAAGGGATGCCTGCTCAAGCTGCTGTGCCAGACCCAGACCTGGACGCAGACGCTGGACGTGCAGCCGGGCCAGCTCGTCGGCCTGACCGGCGATGTCGGCGGCCCGCGCGCCGACAGGGAATGGGCGTCGCTGCCGCCGTCCGTCAAGGCGAAGTCAGCGGCGAAGTAAGAAGGTGCAAAAAGTCATTCCGGGGCGATGCGCAGCATCGACCCCGGAATCTCGAGATTTCCCCGATGCGCAATTGCGCATCTGAGGTTCGCGCGTTGCGCGCCCCGGAATGACCGCTACGCGGTTACTTCTTCAGCAGCGGACAGTCGCTGGCCTCAAGCGGCTTCGCGGCGTCTTCCGGTGCGATCGTGGCGATCAGCTTGTAATAGTCCCAGGGATATTTGGACTCTTCGGGCTTCTTCACCTCGAACAGATAGGCCGGAATCAGGCGCCGGCCGTCGGCGCGCAGCGGGCCCTTGCCGAACAGCGGATCGTCGGTCGGCAATTCCTTCATCTTGGCGACGACCTTGGCGCCGTCATGCGGATTGCCGCCGAGCGCTTCCATCGCCTTGAGATAGTGCAGCACCATCGCGTAGTTGCCGGCCTGGGTCATTGACGGCATCGCGTTCTTGCTGGCCAAAGCGGAGAACCGCTTCGACCAGGCGCGGGTCTGGTCGTTCATGTCCCAATAGAAGGATTCCGTGAACGTCAGGCCTTGCGCGGTCTTCAACCCGAGCGAATGCACGTCGTTGATGAACAGTAGCAGCGCCGCGAGTTTTTGGCCGCCGGAAACGATGCCGAATTCAGCCGCCTGCTTGATCGCGTTGGTGGTGTCGCCGCCGGCGTTGGCGAGGCCGACCACCTTGGCCTTGGACGATTGTGCCTGCAGCAGGAACGACGAGAAATCGGCGGTGTTGATCGGATGCTTGACGCTTCCGAGCACCTTGCCGCCATTGGCGTTGACGACCGCGGTGGTGTCGCGCTCAAGCGCGTGGCCGAATGCGTAGTCGGCCGTCAGGAAGAACCAGGTGTCGCCGCCGGCCTTCGTCAGTGCCTTGCCGGTGCCGTTGGCCAGCATGTAGGTGTCGTAGGTATATGAAATCGTGTTCGGCGTGCAGGCCTTGCCGGTGAGGTCGGCGGTCGCCGCGCCCGAATTCAGCAGGACGATGTTCTTTTCCTTGACGAGATTGTTGACCGCAAGCGCCACGCCGGAGTTCGGCGTATCGGCGATCGCATCGACCTTCTCGTTGTCGACCCATTGCCGAGCGATGTTGACGCCGACGTCGGGCTTGTTCTGGTGGTCGCCACTCAGGACGTCGATCTTCCAGCCCTTCTTGAGCAGGCCGGAATCCTCCACAGCCATCTTGATCGCGACCACCGAGTTCGGGCCGCCGATGTCGGCATAGAGGCTCGACATATCGTTCAGCACGCCGATCTTGACGGTCTTGTCCTGCGCGAACGCAGAAGTTGAAAGGCCGAGTGCGGCGCAAGCAAGAAGCGCGGCGCAGCGCCGCGCAAACGTCGTTGTCATGAAATTCCCTCCACTGTCTAAAGCCCGGACAGCCCTCTTGCGGAGCCTTTTTGCCGGTCGCTCAAGTTCCCGCTTACCCTTTCCCGGGGGAGGCGGCAATCCGCCTAAAGCCGGGTGGGCCTGCGTCGAAGCGTCATCCGGTGAAATCCTTACCTGAGCGCGTCGGAGGTCAGCTTGAATTTCTGGATCCGCTTTCCGGTGTCGACCTCGGCGGTATAGACGTTGCCCCTGGCGTCGACCGCGAGCGCGTGCACCCAGTGGAACTGCCCGGCATTGCGGCCGTTGCGGCCGAAGCTGCCGACCACCGCGCCGTCGTCACGCCTGATGATGCGGATCTCGTTGTTCTCGCCGTCGGCGGAGAGCAGGTAGGTCTGCTTGGGATCGGGCCACAGCGCGATGTCCCACACCGCGCCGTTGCCGAGCGTGCTCTTCTCGAAGAAGAACTCCTTCACGAAGCTGCCGTCCTTCCTGAACACCTGGATGCGGTTGTTGATGCGGTCGCAGACATAGACCAGTCCGTCATTGGCGATCTTCACGCAGTGCACGGGATTGCCGAACTGCTGCGCGACCTGCGCCTTCGGATCGTAGGGCGGCTGCTTGGCGTCGTCGGGCTTGTTGCCATAGGCGCCCCAGTGCCGCTTGTAGGCGCCGGTGGTGGCATCGAACACGATGACGCGCCGGTTGCCGTAACCGTCGGCGACGTAGATCTCGTTGGCCTCCTTGTCGATCGCGGTCTCGGCGGGCTTGCCGAGCTGGGTAGTGTCGTTGCTGCCCTTGCTCGGTGCGATCGAGCCGATCTGCGAGACGAACTTGCCGTCGAGGGTGAACTTGAGGATCGCATTGTCATTGTCGGCGTTGCCGCCGATCCAGACGAAGCCGCGCTCGTCGACCTCGATGCCATGCTCGCGGCCAACCCACTCATAGCCGTCACCCGGACCGCCCCAGGACCGCAGCAGATTGCCGTCAGCGTCGAATTCGAGCACCGGCGGCGCCGAGACGCAGCATTTCGAGCGCGGCGGATTGAGGCTCGCGCCCTTTTCGTCGTCGGTCAGCGAGCGCGGCCGGTGGATCATCCAGATGTGGCCCTGCCAATCCACCGTGATGCCGCCGACCTGGCCGAGGATCCAGTTGTTCGGCAGCGGCTTCGGCCATGATGCATCCACGGAGAAGGTCGGGATGTCGCCGGCTTTCGCGGGGGTTGGTGTAGCGAAGAGGGCTGATGATGCGATGCAGGCGGAGAGAAACAATCCGGACAGAATGGAGCGCGCGCGATTGAACGTCGGCGTCATGTTGCCTCCCGAAATTTTTCTTGGCGGGCGTCCCGCTGGGAAGCGCAGTCAATCGTGGGGACGCGAGCGAGTCAATCGCAAGGAGGTGCGTAGCCCGGATGGAGCGAAGCGAAATCCGGGGCCGGTTTCTCCGCGTAGAGACTATCCCGGATTGCGCTTCGCTCCATCCGGGCTACGGGAGAGAGAGCCGCGCTCACGCCGGCGGCTGGAAACTGCGCAACGTGCGCGCCTTGTAGTCGTAGAGCTTGCCGGTCTCGGTCCAATCAGGCGAACACATCGGCACGATGAATTCGGCGGCCATGTCGGGCGTATCCAGCGTCATCGGGTCTTCGCCGGGAAACACCTGCGCGCGCATCCGGGTGCGGATCGGGCCGGGGCTGAACAGGTTGACGCGGAGCTTTGTGTTGGCGGTCTCGTTGGCCCAGGAGCGCACCAGTGCCTCCAGCGCGGCCTTCGAGGCCGCATAGGGGCCGAGATAGGCGTTGGCCTTGTGGGCCACGCCCGACGTCACGAACACCGCGCGGCCGGCGTCGGACTGGCGCAGCAGCGGGTCCATGCAGCGGATCAGCTGGAAGTTGGCGGTGACGTTGATCGCGAATACGTCGTTCCATGGCTTCAGCTCGATATGGCCGAGCGGCGACGACGGCCCTGCGGTGCCGGCATTGCCGACCAGGATATCGAGCTTGCCGTGGCGCTCATGCAGCGCAAGGCCGAGCCGCGCGATGCCGTCGTAATCGGTGAGCGAGAGCGGCACCAGGGTGGCGCTGCCGCCGGCCTTGCGGATCTCGTCGTCGAGCTCTTCCAGCCCGCCTTGCGTGCGCGCCACCGCCACGACATGCGCGCCGGCCTTGGCCAGTGCGACCGCGGTCGCATAGCCGATGCCGCGCGAGGCGCCGGTCACGAGGGCGATACGGGAGGCGAGGGGTTTTATCATGTCTGTCTGTCCGCGTGTTTGCCCGGGGTATTACAGACGGAAATGGCCGGGACAAGCCCGGCCATGGCTAAAAGACATGGTCATTCCGGGATGGTCCGAAGGACCAGACCTCAGATGCGCAATCGCGCATCGGGGAATCTCGAAATTTGAGGCAAGAACGCAAGACAACTTCGAGATCCCGGGTTCGATGCTGCGCATCGCCCCGGGATGACGCTTCGCCTCAGCTCGCCTCCGCCAGCAGCGAGAGCTGGCGCGGCGGGGCCTCGGTTTCGCTCTGGTCGGTGAGGTGTGTCGGGTAGGCGCCCGTGAAGCAATGGTCGGCGAATCTCGGATTTGCCGGGTCGCGCCCCTCATGGCCCATCGCGCGGTACATGCCGTCGATCGACAGGAAGGCGAGCGAGTCGGCGCCGATGATGTCGCGCATCTCCTCGAGCGAATGGGTCGCGGCGAGCAGGCCGCCGCGGTCCGGCAGGTCGATGCCGTAATAGTCGGGATAGAGGATCGGCGGCGAGGCGAGGCGGAAATGTACCTCGCGGGCGCCGGCGTCGCGCATCATGCGCACGATCTTCTTCGAGGTGGTGCCGCGGACCAGACTGTCGTCGATCAGGATGATGCGCTTGCCTTCGATTGCGGCGCGGTTGGCCGAATGCTTCATGCGCACGCCGAGCTCGCGCACGCTCTGGGTCGGCTGGATGAACGTGCGGCCGACATAGTGGTTGCGGATGATGCCGAGCTCGAACGGCACGCCGGAATACTGGCTGTAGCCGACCGCGGCGGGCACGCCGGAATCGGGCACCGGCACCACGACGTCGACCTCGGGATGGCTCTCGCGCGCCAGCTGGGCGCCAAATGCCTTGCGCACGTCGTAGACCGAACGGCCGCCGACGATCGAATCCGGCCGCGCGAAATAGATGTATTCGAAGATGCAGGGCCGGGCCGGCTTCGGCGGGAACGGCTTGTGGCTGTGCGCCCCTCGCTCGTCGAACACGATGATCTCGCCGGGCTCGATGTCGCGGACGTATTTGGCGCCGATCATGTCGAGCGCGCAGGTCTCCGAGGTCAGGATCGGACAGCCGTCGAGATCGCCGAGCACCAGCGGGCGGATGCCGAGCGGGTCGCGCGCGCCGACCAGCTTCTTGTTGGTCAGCGCGACCAGCGCATAGGCGCCCTCGATGGTGCGCAGCGCCTCGATGAAGCGGTCGATGAAGCGGGTGCGCTTGGACTGCGCCACGAGATGCAGGATCACCTCGGTGTCGGTGGTCGACTGCATCATGGCGCCGCCCTTGACCAGCTCGCGGCGCAGGGTCAGGCCATTGGTGAGGTTGCCGTTGTGGCCGACCGCAAATCCGCCGGCGCTGAGCTCGGCGAACAGCGGCTGCACGTTGCGCAGGATGGTGCCGCCGGTGGTGGAGTAGCGGACATGGCCGACCGCGGCGTTGCCGGGCAGGCGCTCGATCACCTCGCGGCGGGAGAAGGCGTCGCCGACCAGGCCGAGGCGGCGTTCACTGTGGAAGCGGCTGCCGTCGAAGGAAACGATGCCGGCGGCTTCCTGGCCGCGGTGTTGCAGGGCGTGCAGGCCGAGTGCGGTGATCGCGGCGGCCTCGGGATGGCCGAAGATGCCGAACACGCCGCATTCCTCGCGGAGCGTGTCGCCGTCGAGGTCGGGGTGGTATCTGAGAGGGTCTTGCAGTTCGATCGGGCCGAGGTCGAGATCCATTTGGTCGGTATGATCCGAAGGGGTCTGCATCTCGTTCATCGCCTCTCGTAAGGGCCCAAATAGTTTATCGGCCCGCGGGTTTCTCGATCAGCTTCTTCAAGCTGTCACGCGCAGGTTTGCTATAGCCATCGCCCGACGCCGGCGTCGCCTGATCATTGGTATCGGCCGCAGAATCGTCGTCTGGCTTATTCTTCTTGAACTTCTTTAAGATGGTGTTC
This sequence comes from Bradyrhizobium sp. BRP56, assembly GCF_020194035.1. Taxonomy (NCBI): domain Bacteria; kingdom Pseudomonadati; phylum Pseudomonadota; class Alphaproteobacteria; order Hyphomicrobiales; family Nitrobacteraceae; genus Bradyrhizobium; species Bradyrhizobium sp. BRP56. The sequence continues at coordinate 62,015 of NZ_JADYVV010000003.1, read as the reverse complement.
TCGGGGTCGTCAGGCAAGAGCGACATCAGCCAATCCCCGGTTCCCTGCAGCACCACGCGGGACTTCGCCCCGGTCACCCAATCGGGCCGCTGCTTGTCCGGAACCAGCCAGGTGAAGAACATGAACGCCACGACCACGATCAGGAGGCCGCGGGCGAGCCCGAACAGGAAGCCGAGGGTGCGGTCGAGCGCGCCGATCCGGGAATCCAGGATCATGTCCGAGATCCGCACCGTGACGATCGAGACCACGATCAGCGTGCCGATGAACACGCCGGCCACCACGACCACGGCGGCGACCGTGTCGTTGTTGAAATAGGTCTTGGCGGTCGGCAGAAGCTTCGAAAACGCATACAGCGTGACCAAAGCTGCGGCGCCCCAGGCCGCGATCGACAGGATCTCGCGCATGAAGCCACGCACCATCGCGAGCAGGCCCGAAATCAGCATCACGCCGAGCAGGACGAGATCAAGTATCGTTATGGGCATCGGCTGGTCAGGTCCGCTGGTACGTTTCGGTACGCTGTTAAGGGCTTACGTTGTTAAGGGCTTACGCTGCTAAGGGCTCTCGCGAATCGGCGAAGTCGGTGCCGTCCTAACTGAGGCGCATTGGGGGCATCCGGCAAGGCCAGAGCGCCACCTGTCCCGCGCGGCGGATGTATAGCGGCGGGGGGCTGATACGTCACGCCCGCTTTAGCTGGTCTCGCGACGGAATCGGGCCGGTGTGGCATTTTTCTCAGCCACATCAGGGTCTCCGGAGCCGCCCGGGTCGCGGCGGTCGCCTCGCGGTGTTCCCCGGTCGCCTCTTGGCGTTCCGCGTGCCGCAATTTCTGCGACCAGCGTGGTGAGATTGCCGACGCTGTTGAGGGTGAGCCCTGAATCGCCACCGCTCTCGCCGCGGGCCGATTCGGGCAGGATGGCGCGGGCGAAGCCGAGCTTGAGGGCCTCCTTGAGCCGGGCCGGGGTCTGCGCCACCGGGCGGATCGCGCCCGACAGCGAAATCTCGCCGAAATAGACCGCATCCGTCGGCAGCGGCGCATTCACCAGCGAGGAGACCAGCGCGGCCGCTGCGGCAAGGTCCGCGGCCGGTTCCTGGATGCGCAGGCCGCCGGCGACATTGAGATAGACGTCATGTCCGGACAATTTGACGCCGCAATGCGCTTCGAGCACCGCGAGCACCATCGACAGCCGGCTCGGGTCCCAGCCGACCACGGCGCGGCGCGGCGTGCCGAGCGAGGTCGGTGCCACCAGCGCCTGCAACTCGACCAGCACCGGACGGGTGCCCTCGATGCCGGCGAACACCGCCGTGCCCGGGCTGCCGAGCTCGCGCTCGGAGAGGAACAATTCGGAGGGATTGGTGACCTCGCGCAGGCCGAGGCCGGTCATCTCGAACACGCCGATCTCGTCGGTCGCGCCAAAGCGGTTCTTCACCGAGCGCAGGATGCGGAACTGCTGCGAGCCTTCGCCCTCGAACGACAGCACCGCATCGACCATGTGCTCGACCACGCGGGGGCCGGCGATTTGGCCGTCCTTTGTCACATGGCCGACCAGGATGATCGCGGCACCGGTCTTCTTGGCAAAGCGAATGAGGGCCTGCGCCGAGGCGCGGACCTGGGTCACCGTGCCGGGCGCGGATTCCACCGTGTCGGTCCACATGGTCTGGATCGAGTCGATCACGATCAGGCGCGGCACCGCGCCTTCCGACAGCGTGGCGACGATGTCCTCGACCGACGTTTCCGAAGCCAGCTGCACCGGCGCGTCCGCGAGGCCGAGCCGTTCGGCGCGCAGCCGCACCTGGGCGACCGCCTCTTCGCCGGAGATATAGACCGCGCGGTGGCCGGCGCGCGCCATCATGCTGGTCGCCTGGGTCAGCAGCGTCGATTTTCCGATGCCGGGATCGCCGCCGACCAGCAGCACCGAGCCGCGGACGAAGCCGCCGCCGGTGACGCGGTCGAGCTCGGCCATCCCGGAGGACAGCCGCGGCGCGTCCTGGGTCTTGCCGGACAGCGATTCCAGCGCAAACGTCCGCCCCTTGCGCTTGCTGCGGATCGAGACCGGCACCGAGCCTGTGGTGTCTTCCTCGGCCAGCGTGTTCCACTCGCCGCAGGAATCGCACTTGCCCTGCCAGCGATTATACGCCGCGCCGCAGTTCTGGCAGACGAAGGAAAGGGTGGATTTGGCCATGGAGCAGGTGAGTCGCGCTATCGAGCACGATGCATAACACGGTTCGGCCGCCGCGCACGATCCATCGAAGAAGACGAAGCGCCAGATGGCGGGGCCGGCTCAGCGCGAGAACACCCGCGTTCCGCCCGGCCAGCGCGGCTTGTCTCCGATCGGGCTTGCGCCGATTTCCCAGCCGACGCCGCCCCACAGCACGTCGACGGCACCAAGCTCTCCGGCGCTGTCGCGGACGTAAAACACGTTCGGCTTGGCGCTGACTTCCAGCGGGCCGGTGCTGCCGCTGGGCTGTCGCCTCAACGCGCACCAGACGTCGGCCAGCCTGCTCTCGTGGCTCTGACCCAGTTTGGCGAGGATCTCCTTGTCGCTCGAGGCTGCGCTGAGGATGAAGGTCTGCAACGATGCGCCGGCGCTATCGTCCTCGACCTTGTTCGTGAAGCGCTGCGCGAAGGTCGCGCCCAACCAGGAAATCCTGACCGGCGCGCTCGAGGCGATGTCCTCCTTGAAATGTTCCCGCGCGACGAATTTTTCGGCGTGGGGAATTGCCGAGGTCGACGACGGATCGGACGGTTCCTCGCTTTTCGGCTGCAGGGAACATGCGACGCGGTCAGCGGCGGCAACGGCACCCGGTTGTCCCGGTCTTGTATCGTCTGCCGCGACGCTCAAACCTTGTGCCGCCAGAAACACGGTCAACCACAGGGTGAGGCTTGGCTGGCGCATCTTGTTGTTGTCCCTGAATCCGCTGTGCTTGCGGAGACAGGGTAAACCGCATCTTGCAGATGTAAATCAAAGATCAGGTTTCTGGTTAAGGATAAAAAGTAAGTTCAACTACAGCGAGAATTTGAATCAAATGCGCTTTCGCGCAAGGGAACCGCTCTCGCTTGCACGCGCGGTCAAACGTGGAGGTCCCGCCTCGACAGCAGCAGCGGCGGATTCTCGCGCGGCGTCAAACTCGTCGGCAGAGCCCGGCAGCATCTCGCCTGCGCGCGCAACGGATCGCTCCAGCTCCAGCGAACCCGCCAGGACGGATTGTTGGCGTAGGCCGGAATGCGCCAGACCCAGATCGTCTCGTAAACGCTGTCGCCGAACTGCGCGACATCGGGCTTTGCCGTCGGCCAGAACGCCGAGCCGGCAACCGCCAACGTCACAATCGCTGCAGTCGTGATCATCATCTTGCGCATCGCGCGCCTGCCTTTCCCGCCTGTCGTGGGCTTTGACAACCCGCGACTCCCAATGCTTCGACTTGCGATCTCGAATTCGTCAGGCCGACATCGGCGACATCAGGCGCCGGGCTCTGCGCCCGATCTGCACGCCATGTGTCGCTGAACTCGTGTCGCCTGAACTCTCGGGACTCGCATCCGGGTCGTCGATCAACCCTGTGATGCCTGCTGGAGCAAAGTTCTTTTCCGCAAACGATCAAGTGCAAGTAATGAGATTGTCATAAACGCAGTGGCCGGATGGTGGCAATCCGGATAACAACGGAAGGTGAGCGCTCAACAAAACTCTTTCGGGGTACACGCCACCCGATGCGCAAAGCCCCGTAGAATTACGTCGTCATCGGGAGGATGTCGGTGTTCGTCACGGTGAAATCCGTTTGCCCAAGGCCTGGTCTGACGCAGTCGATGTCGGAATTCTACTGCGTCATTGCAGACCACAGCAACGCCGTGCCCGCCGCCAGCATGATGCCGTCCATGATCAGGCGGAATGACTCCGGCTTCAGCTGCAGCACGAAGCGCTTGGCGATGAAGGCGCCGGCCATCAGCGAGGCGCCGGCGATCAGGCCCTTCAGCGCGATGTCCGGCGTCAGCGCGCCGAAGCGCTCGAACGTCACCGACTTGCTGACATAGAGCCCGAGCGAGCTTGCGGCTTCGGTGGCGAGGAACGCGCCCTTGCTGAGACCGTAGAACAGGAACAGCGGCACGCTGAGCGGACCGGTCGAGGCCACGATGCCGGTGAGATAGCCGATGAGAGCGCCGCCGATTGCAAGATGCCAGAGATTGGCCTTCAGCCTGTGCCGAGCCAGCCAGTGTCGCACCGGCACCATCGCGATCAGGAATACGCCGATCGCGATATCGACCGCATGCGAGGGCAGGGCGAGCAAGGTGCGCGCGCCGAGTGCGGCGGCCGGAATGCCCGTGATCGAATAGGCGATGCATGCACGCCAGTCGACCTCGCGCCACCAGGCGAGGATGCGCGACAGATTGGCCATCACGGCGGCGACGGCCATGATCGGCACCGCCTGCTTCGACCCGTACTGATAGACCAGCACCGGCATCAGCATGATCGACGAGCCGGTGCCGACGATGCCGGAAATGGTGCCGGCGACCAGGCCGACGATGAGGACGAAGAGAAAGCCCACCTGCGCGCTCCGGTGAGGTGTGATCGCCCCATACCTCTGAGTTGCCCGACCGCGCAAGCCCCCGCAGCTTGCGCAACAAACTCGATGTCGTCCCGGCGCAGGCCGGGACCCATAGCCACCGAAGGTGATTGTTGCACGACGCTGGGGCCACAGCTTTCCTTACCAAGTCAATCCTGTGGTTATGGGTCCCGGCCTGCGCCGGGACGACGGCGGTGTGTGCGGCATCATCCGGTCCACGTCGGGACCGCCATCATGCTGATTGTCACGAGGCGGGATGCCGGCGCGTCACCTCAACACCACCCACGCCGGCGCGTGATCGCTGGCGCCGTCTTCGCCGCGGATGGCGCGGTCGACGCCGGCTTTCACAAGCCGCGACGCCACTGCGGGGCTGAGCAGGAGATGATCGAGCCGCAGGCCTGCATCGCGTGGCCAGCGCTGGCGCTTGTAGTCCCAGAAGGTGAACATCGGCGCGTCCGGATGCAGGGTGCGGATCGCATCGCACCAGCCCTGATCGACCAGCGCCTTGAAGGCGGCACGGCTCTTCGGCTGGATCAGCGCATCCTTGTCCCAGGAGCGCGTCGGGTAGATGTCGAACGGCGTCGGCGCGACATTGTAGTCGCCGGCGAGCACCACCGGGACGTCCTCTTTCAGCAGCTGGGCGGCATGGGCGCGCAGCCGCTTGAACCAGGCGAGCTTGTAATCGAATTTCGGCCCGGGCTGCGGATTGCCGTTCGGCAGATAGAGGCTGGTGACGACGATGCCGCGCACTGCGGCCTCGATGTAGCGCGCTTCGTGATCGCCGGCATCGCCGGGCAGGGCGGTGCGGATCAGCACCGGCTCGGCCTTGCGCGCGAGGATGGCGACGCCGTTCCAGGTCTTCTGTCCCTGCCACACCGCGCCATAGCCGGCCTGCTCGATCGCGGCCGCGGGAAACTCGGCGTCGCTGGCCTTCAGCTCCTGCAGACTGACGATGTCAGGCTTGGCGGTCTTGAGCCAGCGCAGCAGGTTCGGCAGGCGGCGGTTGACGTTGTTGATGTTGAAGGTCGCGATCTTCATGCGCACCGGCAATCGCGAACCTTGATCATGTCAGGTGGACGTCGCCGTTGGCTCGGCGGCCGGCAGTGGCGGCGGCGCAGCGGGCGCTGCTGTTGGCAAGGCTGGCGGCGCTGCGGGCGTGGCAGCCGGCTCGCTCGTCTCGGCGACCGCGTCGCTTCTCGCGGCGACGGCATCGCCGCCCTTGTAGATGCGCACGAAGCGGCGGCCGAGACTGGTCAACACCTCATAGCCGATGGTGCCGAAATGATGCGCGACCTCGTCGACCGTGATGCCTTCGCCGATCAGCGTCACCATGTGGCCGCGCCGCACGGCATTCTTGTCGAGGTCGGTGACATCGACCGCGATCAGGTCCATCGAGACGCGGCCGGCGATCGGGCAGCGCTTGCCGGCGACCACGACCTCGGCGCCGCGGGTGCCGTCATTGGCGCTGGCGGCGCGGAAATAGCCGTCGGCATAGCCGGCGGCGACGATCGCAAGCCGGGTCGGCCGGCGCGCGGTCCAGGTGCCGCCATAGCCGACGGTCTCGCCGCGGTCGATGTTGCGGATCTGCACGATGCGCGCCTTGAGATCGACCACCTGCTGCATCGGGTTGTCGGCCTCCGGCGTCGGATTGACGCCATAGAGCGCGCAGCCCGGCCGCACCATCTCGAACTGGAATTGCGCGCCGAGAAACACGCCGGAAGAATTCGCCAGCGAGGCCGGCACGCCGGTGAACAGGCTCGCGATCTCGCGGAAGCTCGCAAGCTGCTTGGCGTTGGCGGGATTGTTGAGCAATTCGGCGGAGGCGAGGTGGCTCATGACCAGCGTGATGCCGTGGTCGCCGGCATTGATCCGCGGGATGATGCCCTGTGCCTCGCTGACCGTGAGTCCCAGCCGGTTCATGCCGGTGTCGATATGGATGCCGGCGCCGCCGGACCAGCCGGAGCGGCGGCAGAACACGTCCCATTCGGCGAGCTCGTTGAGATCGCCGATCACCGGCTTGCAGTCGATCCTGGCGTAGGCGTCGCCGGTGTTCTGGAAGAAACCGCCGAGCGAATACACCGTCGCCTCGGGAGCGGCCGTGCGCACCGCGGCGGCCTCCTCGACGCTGGCGACGAAGAAGGTCTTGCAGCCGGCCTTGGCCAGCGCCCGCGAAACCTGCTCGGCGCCGCAGCCATAGGCGTTGGCCTTGACCACGGCGGCGCATTCGGCCGGCACCGCGGTCTTCTCGAGCTTGCGCCAGTTGGCGATGATGGCGTCGAGGTCGATGGTGAGGATACCGCTGGCGGTCGGGTGGGCCGCCAGCAAACTGGCTTCGGGGGTCAGTTGCGATTTCGCGTCAGTCACGATGTTCATGGCTCAGTTGTACGCGGGTGCCTTGCGTCGTTCAACCGAGTCCGGATCTCAGTGGCCGTGATCCGGAACCTGACCGTCGGGTGCGAGGTCGCCGAAGCGCGTAACGCTGGCCTCGAAGTGCAGATCGACCGTGCCGGTCGGGCCGTGGCGCTGCTTGCCGATGATGACTTCGGCCTTGCCGTGGGCAAGATCCATGTCCATCTGCCACTTCTCATATTCCGGCGTGCCCGCGCGCGGCTCCTTGTTGGCGAGGTAGTATTCCTCGCGATAGACGAAGATCACGACGTCGGCGTCCTGCTCGATCGAGCCGGATTCACGCAGGTCGGACAGTTGCGGCCGCTTGTCGTCGCGGTTTTCGACCTGACGCGACAGCTGCGACAGCGCGATGATCGGAACGTTCAGTTCCTTGGCCAGTGCCTTCAGGTTGGTGGTGATCTCGGTGATTTCCTGCACGCGGTTGTCGTTGCCGCGTTTGCCCGACCCTTGCAGCAGCTGGATATAGTCGATCACGATCAGGTCGAGGCCCTTCTGGCGCTTGAGCCGTCGCGCCCGCGCGGTGAGCTGCGAGATCGAGAGGCCGCCGGTTTCGTCGACGTAGAACGGCAGCGATTGCAGCTCGATCGAACAGTCGCGGATCTTCTCGAAATCGAGCTCGGAGATGCCGCCGCGACGGATCGAGCTCGAGGGAATGCCGGTGCGCTCGGCGAGAATACGGGTGGCGAGCTGTTCGCCGCTCATTTCGCAGGAGAAGAAGCCGACACAGCCGCCATTGACTGCCTTGGTGGTGCCGTCCGCCTGGACTTCGGGCACATAGGCTTTGGCGATGTTGTAGGCGATGTTGGTGGCGAGCGATGTCTTGCCCATGCCGGGGCGGCCGGCGAGGATGATGAGGTCGGACGGCTGCAGGCCGCCCATCTTGGCGTCGAGGTCGCGCAGACCGGTCGAGATGCCCGACAGCTTGCCGTCGCGCTGGAACGCCTTCGCCGCCATGTCGACGGCGATCGTCAGTGCCTGTGCGAAGCGCTGGAAGCCGCCGTCATAGCGGCCGGTTTCAGCAAGGCCGTAGAGCTGCCGCTCGGCATCCTCGATCTGGGCGCGCGGCGCGAAGTCGACCGGCGCGTCGTAGGCGACGTTGACGATGTCCTCGCCGATCTGAATCAGGTTGCGGCGCAGGCTGAGATCGTAAACGGTGCGTCCGTAGTCCTGCGCGTTGATGATGGTGGTCGCTTCGGCGGCAAGCCGGGCGAGGTACTGGCCGACCGTCATGCCGCCGATGTCGAGTTCGGCCGGCAGGAACGTCTTCAAGGTCACGGGGTTCGCGACCTTGCCCATCCGGATCAGGCTTCCGGCGGTTTCATAGATTTGCTGATGGATGGTTTCGAAGAAATGCTTCGGCTCCAGGAAATCGGAGACCCGGTAGAAGGCGTCGTTATTGACCAGGATCGCGCCCAGCAGGCCCTGTTCCGCTTCGATGTTGTGCGGCGCACTTCGGTAGGCCGGGGATGCGGCGTCGGGCGCGAGCTTGTGGACGTTCGAATCAATCAAGGCCATGGACGAGCTTATTCTTCTGATTTCGTCGTTACTGAGATTTTCGGCTGTGGGGCGGCGATGAAGCGCCAGCCCGGCACGAAGCGAAAGGACGGATGTTTCTTATGCACGATTCACACAACGCCAGGTGTGAATCCGAAACAGCCGGATGCATTCCGCTTGACTGGGGTTTTGTCCGAAACCGGGCGGGAGCCGGCCGATCAGCACGGTCGTTGGCAAAAATTGGGCGCCGCCTGAACCTTTTGCCAGGCGAGCGGACCCATGGAGAGGCGAGGCGGCTGTTGGCGTCGATTTCTCAGACGAGGATGAGGAAGGCCAGCGCGATCAAGGCGGCCACCACGCCAGTGGCGATCAGGGCGTAGTCAGTCGCGATATCGCGCTGCGGGTCCAACATCGTCCGGTGTGTTTCTCGGGTCATTCCGGACCACTACGACAGTCCGGGACAGACCTCTGTGAAGCAGATCACATGCGCCGCACTTTTTTTGCGGCAGGTTCGCGGGAACGACCCAGCGGATTCCGGGTTGTCTACGCTCAGGCAAGATACGGCGGCGATGGCTCGAGAGTTTCAGACAGCGCGATCAAGGCTTGGCCGGGCAGATGGCATGGACCGTCGCTGGCTGGCGGCGCTTGTCGATGCCATGGAGCAGGCGGCGCGTCCCGAGGTCCGCAATGTTCCCTGCGATGCCAGCTTGATTTCGGCCGCCGCAGCCCATCTGGCGCGTCCGGCGCCGACCTTTGGCCATTGCGGGTCGGCCTACAGCCTGCGCAACTAGCCGCACCCGTTCCTTCAGACCTATTCGCCGGCCAGTTGTAGCCGGGGCTTGGCCGCGCCGGCCTCCTTCAGCCGCAGGCGGGCTTCTTCGCCGCCGATATAGTCGCGGGTTATCGGGACGATGCCCTGGCGCTTGGTGAGCTGGAGCTGGAAGTTCATCATATTCTGCACGCGGAACGACATCTCCGAGGCAGCCAGGTAGAATTCCCACATCCGGGCAAAGGTCTCGTCGTAGAGCCGCACGGCCTCCTCGCGCCGCGCCATGAAGCGCTCGCGCCATGCTTTCAGCGTCTCGGCATAGTGCAGGCGCAGGATCTCCATGTCGCAGATCAGCAATCCGGCCTTCTCGATCGCCGGCATGACCTCGGACAGCGCCGGAATGTAGCCGCCGGGGAAGATGTATTTGCGGATCCAGGGGCTGGTGACGTCGGGGCCGGTCGAGCGGCCGATCGAATGCAGCACCATGACACCGTCGTCGCTCAGCAGTTCGGCGCAGCGCGCGAAGAAGGTTTCATAGTAGGCGACCCCGACATGCTCGAACATGCCGACCGAGACGATGCGGTCGAACGGCCCGGGGATGTCGCGATAGTCCTGCAGCAGGAAGCGCGCCGATTGCGCCAGGTTCCGCTCCGCCGCCCGGGCGTTGGAAATTTGCAGCTGCTCGGTCGACAGCGTGACGCCGGTGACGTCGGCGCCGCTCATCTCGGCGAGATAGAGCCCAAGGCCACCCCAGCCGGAACCGATGTCGAGGATGCGGTGCCCGGGCTTGATCAGGAGTTTTGCGGCGAGGTGACGCTTCTTGGCGAGCTGGGCATCGTCCAGCGTCGTGTCCGGCGTCTCGAAATAGGCGCAGCTGTATTGCTTGTCCGCGTCAAGGAAGAGGGAATAGAGGCGGCCGTCGAGATCGTAATGACGGGCGACGTTGCTTCTGGATCGGCCGCGTACATTGATCTGCTGGGCGCGGCGCCCCAGGAAGCGTACCCAGGCCTGCAGTCTGGCGAAGTTCGGCAGCATGGCTGCCTGACCCATAAGCACCGCCAACACGTCGGCGACGGTGCCTTGCTCCACCACGAACGTGCCGTCCATGAAGGCTTCGCCGAGATAAAGCTCGGGATCGACCAGGACGCGGAGTTCAGCCCCTCGCGTCATGAAGCGCACAGCAACCGGTACGCCCGTGCCGTCACCGCAGGTGAACTGAGCGCCGCTCGCGGTCGTGAACGTGATCGAACCGCGGCGGATGAAGCGCCCCAAGAAGTATCGCAACAATCGGTCCATCGAAACACCAACGGAACGGCAAGCTGCACACCGACACCACCGGAGTTGATCACTCCAATGTGTCCCCAACCTCAAGATAGGCAGGGAATTAGATCGCGCTATAGCGTTGTGGTCAAAGCCGATATTCCAAAATGTGACAATTGCGTGGATGCGTCATGGGCGCGCTTCCATTCGCGCGATAATCGGCTAAAAGGTGACCGCCGCGGCCGATCCATCAGGCGCTGGCGGCGATTTTTCCGGAATCTGGAGACTTAAGGAATGTTGAGCCGAGCCCTCAGTCTGGCGACGGTGGCGCTTCTGATTGGCTGCCTGTCAGCCGTATCGGCGCAGGCGCAAAACCTCGAGGCCGGCAAGAGCCCCTCCCAGATCTTCGCAAGCACCTGCACAGCTTGCCACAAGAGCCCGCGCGGCCTGCTGAAATCGGTGCCGGCCGGTTCGCTGCCGGGCTTCCTGCGCCAGCACTATACGACGTCCAGCGACATGGCCGGCGTGCTCGCGTCCTATCTGATTTCGAACGGCGCCAACGACCCGCGCTACCAGGCCAAGGATCAGCCCAAGGGTGCCAAGGGCGGTAGGGAAGGCAGGCAGGAGGCCAACCAGTCCCCGGAGCAGCCGTCTGAGCGTCCAGCCCGCCGACGGCACCAGGATGCAGCGCCGCAGGAAGGTGCCAAGGAAGGGGCCAAGCCCGACAGCGACGGTTTGAATCCCGAAGGACGTCCAGCTCATCGCGGCAAGCGGATGGCCCGCCCGAGCGAGGCGCCGGAGGGCGCGAAGCCGGACGACGGCCAGACGCCGCAGGCTTTGGGCGAGGGCAAGGCGTCGCGTCAGAAGCACGGCCGTCGTGGCAAGCCCGTCGAGGAGCCGAAGTCCGAGGAGGCGCCCAAGGGCGCGGCGACCAGCGACGAGCCCAACACGGAGCCAAAGACCTCCACCAGGCATGATGACAAGGGTGAAGCCGAGAAGCCGGCGAAGCCTGCCGCCGAGCCCGACACGGCAAAGGTCGACGCGCCGAAGAGCAATGGTGGCGGTGAACCGGCTGCCGTGCGATCCGATCCGGTTCCTCAGGTCACACCGGCGCCTGCGGCGGCTGCGCCTGCCGCATCCGAGCCGGCCGCCGCCGCATCTCCCGCTCCGGCGCCAGCCGCGCCGCCGGTGACTGCGACCGCGCCGCCGCCGCCACCGCCCACGACGCCAGGCTCCGGCCCACCGGAAGCCCCAACCTCGAAGTAATCGCCAACGCCGGGCCGCAAGGTCCGGCGTATTTGTTTGACCATCGTTAGAGCGGTGCTCTAGAGTGTTAATCTAGTCAGGAGGACGACTTGAGCACGGCGCGCGAAGATCTGCTGGCAGCGGGACTGGCGGTGTTCGACCGCGACGGATTTGAGGGCGCGACGGTGGCCGAGATCCGCTCCCGCGCCCGCGCGTCCAACGGCAGTTTCTTCCACTTCTTCACCTCGAAGAAGGCGCTCGCCGGAACGCTGTTCCTGGAAATCCTGCAGGCTTATCACGGCGCCATCATCAGCTCGGTCGACGCCAGCTGCGGGGCGGGCGAGGGCGTTGCGCGGCTGATCCACGCCCATCTCGATTGGGTCGTGAGCAACCGGCGCGAGGCGCGCTTCCTGTTCGAGATTTCGCGCAGCGAGTGGGGCGAGGAGGTGCGCGGCGCGCAGCGCAGCGAGAATTCGCGGCTCACCGACGGCATCGAGCGCTGGCGCGCGCCGCTGCTCGCGCGCGGCGAATTGCTGCCGATGAGCGCCGTGCTGTTCTTCAGCCAGATCATCGGGCCGGCGCAGATCTTCTGCCGCGCCTGGCTATCGGGCCGCCACACCGGCGATCCGCGCGAACAGGTCGAGACGCTGATCGCCTGCGCGGTCCGCGCGGTGGTGGCGCCGGGTGCGCCGGAACGAACAGGAGAGACTTCATGAGCGAGACCGATCCGGACTTTGCACCGATTGCGACGCGAATTCGCGACAATGTCGGCCGGCAGGGCTTCATGGGTCTTGTCGGTGCCGAGGTGGCCGAGCTGTCGCGCGGCACCTGCACGCTCGCGGTCGACCGCCGGCCGGAGCTGTTGCAGCAGCATGGCCTGTTTCACGGCGGAGTGACGGCGTTTCTGGTCGACAACGCCACCACGATCGCAGCGGCGACGTCGCGCGGCCAGCCGGCGCTGACGGCGGAGTACAAGCTGAACCTGCTGTCGCCGGCCTCGGGCGATCGTCTGATCTGCCGGGCGCGCGTGATCAAGCCGGGACGTCAGGTCGCCGTCGTTGCAGCCGACGTGTTCTGCGTGATCGACGGCAAGGAGAAGCACACCGCGACCGCATTGGCGTCGATCGCCATGCTCGACGACAAGGCGGCGGCACGAATCCAAAGCCCGGCCTGATGGGGCCGGGCTTCGTAGCGTTTAGTCGGTTGGACGATGGAGAGAAGCTTACTTCTCTTCGGCGGCCGGAGCCGGCGCGGCTTCCTCGTCGTGCTGGGCTTCCGGATCGAAGAATTCGCCGGCGGCGGCGAGCGCCTCGGCGGCAGCGTCCTGGTCTTCCTGGCGGGTCGAGATGTCCTCGCCGCGCTTGATCCGCTCGGCCTCTTCGGCGGAGCGGGCGACCGTCACGGTGACGCTAGTCTCAACCTCGGGGTGGACGGCGATCGTCACCTTCTGCGCGCCGATCACCTTGATCGGCGAGTCGAGCCAGACCTGCGGGCGCGACACCGTCACGCCGTCGGTCGCCAGCGCGGCGACGATGTCGCGCACCGTGACCGAGCCGAACAGCTGGCCGGATTCGGAGGCCTGGCGGATGATGACGATGTCGCGGCCGTCGATCTTCTCGGCGACCTTGGCGGCTTCGCCCTTGGCCTTGATGTTGTTGGCCTCGAGCTCGGCTTTCATGCCGTCATACTTGGCGCGGTTCGCCTCGGTGGCGCGCAGCGCCTTGCCGCGCTTCAGCAAGAAGTTGCGGGCGAACCCGTCCTTGACGCGCACGACTTCGCCCATCTGGCCAAGCTTGGCGACGCGTTCGAGCAGAATGACTTCCATTTTCGTTCTCCTTTAGATGCAAAGTACGGGTTTAAGTGGTTGGATCGAATCTCAAGCCGCGGGCAAAGGCGGCGGTCTTGTCTGCAGATAGCGCTGGCGCAGCCCGAACACGGCGTCGGCGATGCCGAGCGCGAACATCGCCACGATCGGCCAGCCGAACATGACGACGACCGCATAGATGCCACCGAGCCAGAAGCCGCGATTGGTGAGCGACAGCGTCAAGGTGTGCAGAACGGCGAAACCGACCAGCGCATAGGCGATTACGAGTGCCGCGGTGACGATCTGCGCCAGCAGTGCAAGCATGCCGCCGATGAAGCTGACGGCGACCGCCGCCAGCAGCGCGACCAGCGTCACGGCGGGAAGCGCCGTGGTGCGGAAGTCCGGCCACGGCCGGTTCAGTCGCCCGGAGGTTTGCGTGATCTTGCCGGCGAGCCAAAGGTTCAGCGTTAGCGTCACCATTGCGATGACCGTCGCCGCGAGCGGCGCGAAGATCACCAACGCGTCGACCAGCCGTTCGATGTCACCGCTGGGCTGGGCTTCGCCGGCGCTGAGCATCTTGAGCAGGCCGCGCCGCAGCGTGCCGGTGATCGTGTCGGTATCGGTGCCGAGCGTGAGCAGCGCGACGGTCGTGGTAACGATGGCGAAGGCTGCAATCCAGAGCAGGATGCGGCCGACGGGGTACCATTCAATCGCAGGCGGCTGCTGCTTGGCGCTGTCGCCGGCTGCGCCCGCGATCGGCCGTCCGAGCAGGGCGAGGTGGCCGAGCCACCAGCCGGGCACGGCGACCATCATGGCAAACGCGATGCTGTAGGGAAGGCCGAACAGCGTGCCGAGCACGGATGCCGCACCCACTCCACCAATAGCGGCGGCGAGGGGGCCCCAGCCGAGCGCCGCCACCATGATCGGCAGCGATGCGAGATAGAACAGCAATATCGAGATCAGCGCGCCCGAACTGATCGAGGCGAACATCAGCGCCGACGCGGCGCCGGCGGCAAGTGCAACAATGAGTATCCCGATCATCAGCTGTCCCGCCCCCTTTGAGCGGTTAGGGGTCCTGCTTCGAGAACCCCAACCATCGGCGACCGGACGACCCGGAAGCCTTATGAGAATGAGCGGCCGGCGACGTATGCCGCCGGCCGGAAACGATTACCTGATCACGTAAGGCAGCAAGCCGAGGAAGCGCGCACGCTTGATGGCGCGGGCGAGCTCACGCTGCTTCTTGGCGGACACGGCCGTGATGCGGCTCGGCACGATCTTGCCGCGCTCGGAGACGTAACGCATCAGCAGCTTGGAATCCTTGTAGTCGATCTTCGGCGCATTCGCGCCCGTGAACGGGCAGGACTTGCGACGACGGAAAAACGGACGGCGGGCACCAGCATCAGCCATGATTCATTACTCCTCGGTCGCAGCTTCTTCTTCGCGCGGACGGCGCGGGCCACGGTCGCCACGGAAACCGCCACCATCGCGGTCACCACGGAAGCCGCCTTCGCGGTCGCCACGGAAGCCACCACCACGGTCATCGCGCTCGCGGTCACGGTCGGCCTTGCGCATCATCGCGGACGGGCCTTCCTCGTGCTCTTCGACGCGCACGGTGAGATAGCGGATGACGTCTTCGTTGATCCGCTCCTGACGCTCGATCTCGGTGACGACAGCCGACGGTGCGTCGATGTTCATCAGCACGAAATGCGCCTTGCGGTTCTTGTTCATGCGGTAGGTGAGGGAGCGCACGCCCCAGCTCTCGGTCTTGGTGACCTTGCCGCCGCCCTGTTCGACGATCCCCGTCATCTGGGCCGTCAGTTCATCCACCTGCTGGGTGCTCGCATCCTGACGCGCGAGAAAAACATGCTCGTAAAGAGGCATGGTTGTCCTTTCCTGTGTTGGCGCGGTTTCCGGCGACAAGCCCTTCGAGACCTTCGGAAAGGACTCGAGCTGCTCAGAAGGCGGGAGCACGGGACGACGGGCCGACTGGCCCTGCCACATCAAAATCAACGGGTGAATTTGCTGAGACCGTCCGTTCAGCTCCCGGCCGGAGCCCACGAATGGCGCGCTTATACGGATTTTGGCCGCGAAAGCAAGGGTTCTCGGCCCCCGGATGTGCGAGGCGTCGTAGCCCTCCAGGCCGTTTGACGCAACCTCGGGCGATTTCCCGTTGATTTCTTTGTTTGTATATCATACAAACATCTTTGGGAGGACGAGATATGGGTTCGGAGACCGCCAGCGGCATGTCTGCGCCCGATCCGAAGCACGCGGTCCGCGCGACGCGGTCGGCGGGGCGCAAGATGCGCTCGTTGCTGCTCGATGCCGCCAGCCGCCTGTTCAAGGAGCGCGGGCTCTCGGGCACCTCGATCTCCGATATCGCCGCGGCCGCCGACGCCTTTCCGAGCCAGATCACCTATTACTTCCGCACCAAGGAGGCGCTGTTCGTCGAAGCCGCCAGCCGCGACATGCTCTATCTCGCGCGCGCGACCGAGCAGGCCGCCCTGAATGCCCACACCCCGCGTGACTACACCCACGCTTTGGCCGAGACCGTGACCGCGACCGACACGGTCGCCTTTTTCGCGGAGGCCTTGACCCTCACGCGGCGCCGGCAGGACCTCGCGCCCCTCGTCGAGCGCACCATCGAACGCCTGCACAGCGAAGGCGCGCGCGCCTATGCGGGCCAGGTCGAGCGCCATGGCTGGCGGTCGCTGCGCGCGCCCGAGGAGAGCTCGCGGCGGTTCTGGGCGATCGCGATCGGCGTGATTGTCGAAGGTTTCGCCATGGGCCGCGGCTCCGACGAGATGTGCCGCGAATTGCTGCGCGCGCTCGGCGAGCAGGCGACATCAACTTCGACGTCGGCCAATGACGGGACGCGGCTGCGCCTGGTCGGCGATCCCAGCACTTCATCCTCAACGGACGGGGAGACAAGCACATGACCGCGCTTCGCATGCGAGCCCGCGATTTCCTGACCGAGGACGAACTGGTCGCGGTGCGCGAGCGCACGACGTGGAAGGGCGCAGCCCTGATCGTGCACGCCTGGGCGCTGATCCTGGGCGCAATCGCGCTGGTCGCGTGGTGGCCCAATCCGCTGACCTATCTGCTCGCCGTTGCGATCATCGGCTCGCGCCAGCTCGGGCTCGCGATCCTGATGCATGACGGGGCGCACGGCTGTCTGTCGGCGGACGAGAGGACCAATCTGACGCTGAGCCAGTGGTTCTGCGCCTATCCGATCTTCGCGGAGACCCGCGGCTATCGCCGCTATCATCTGCAGCATCATGCGCGGACGCAGCAGGAGGATGATCCCGATCTCGTGCTGTCGGCGCCGTTTCCGATCACGAAGCTGAGCTACCGCCGAAAGTTCTTCCGCGACATCACGGGGCAGACCGGCTACCAGCAGCGCAAGGCGCAATTGCTCAATGCGATCGGGCCGAAGGAGTGGCCGCTGTCGCGGCGCGCCGCCAACTTCTGGCAGAAGCTCGGGCCGCAATGCGTCACCAACGCGCTGCTGTTCGCGGGCCTCGCGGCCGCCGGCGTGTGGTGGGCCTATCCGCTGTTGTGGCTGGTGCCGCTGCTGACCTGGATGATGGTGATCACGCGCATCCGCAACATTGCCGAACACGCCGTCGTGCCTGACAGCTCCGATCCCCTGCGCAACACCCGCACCACGCGGGCCAACGTCCTCGAGCGCCTCTTCATCGCGCCGTACTACGTGAACTATCACCTGGAGCATCATTTGCTGTTCTACGTGCCCTGCTACAACCTGCCGCGCGTCCACCGCATCTTGAGCGAAAGCCGCTATGCCGGCCGGATGGAAGTGCAGCCGGGCTATGGCGCCGTGCTGCGGCTGGCGACCGCCAGGCCCGCCAGCGAGGATCGCCCGGGCCAGCTGGTCAACAGCGCACGCCGGGCGAGGGCCGGCGCCGAGGTTAACGCCGACCAGAATGCCGGTGGGTTCTAGCCCGGAGCCGGGACCGGCATCCCCAGGGTTCCTCCGGCGCGGCTTGACAGCACCGCCTCCGTCAGTGTCTTACGGCCCGGTCCGGGGCCCGTTGCAGGGTTTGGTTGCCAAGGCCTGTTGGGTTGCAAGGGACTGGCCCGGACCCGCTGTGGCGCGTTTTGCGCGACGCGGATACCGTTTTCCCCTGCGGCAGGCCTAAAGCGCCTGCGCGGAGATCACGCTCAACAAGGTAGGGATCGCCGATGACGGCAGCATTTACGTTTCCCGGGCAGGGCTCGCAGGCGGTTGGCATGGGCAAGGCCCTGGCCGACGCCTTTCCGGCGGCCAAGGCGGTGTTCGACGAGGTCGATTCCGCGCTGGGCGAGAAGCTGACCGCGATCATCTGGGATGGTCCCGGCGAGACATTGCAACTCACCGAAAATGCCCAGCCCGCCCTGATGGCGGTGTCGATCGCCACATTGCGCGTGCTCGAGAGCGAAGCCGGCTTTTCGGTCGGCCGCAACGCGGCCTTTGTTGCCGGGCACTCGCTCGGCGAGTATTCGGCGCTGGCCGCCGCCGGAAGCCTCTCCGTCAGCGACACCGCGCGGCTGCTCCGCACCCGCGGGCTCGCGATGCAGAAGGCGGTGCCGGTCGGCGTCGGCGCGATGGCCGCACTGCTCGGTCTCGACTACGAAACCGCCGTGGCGGTCGCCAACGAGGCGGCGCAGGGACAAGTCTGCCAGGCCGCCAACGACAATGGCGGCGGCCAGGTGGTGGTCTCCGGTGACAAGGCCGCCGTCGATCGCGCGGTCGAAATTGCCAAAACCAAGGGCGCCAAGCGCGCCATGCTGCTGCCGGTGTCGGCGCCGTTCCATTGCAAACTGATGCAGCCGGCGGCCGATGCGATGGCAGAGGCGCTGTCCGGCGTGACCATCAAGGCGCCCGCGGCGCCGCTCGTATCCAACGTGCTGGCCTCCGCCATCACCGATCCCGACGAGATCCGCCGCCGCCTGATCGAGCAGGTCACGGGCACCGTGCGCTGGCGCGAGTCGGTTGCCTATATGGCAGGGCAGGGCGTGACGCGGTTCTTCGAGATCGGCGCCGGCAAGGTGCTGAGCGGCCTCGTCAAGCGCATTGCCGACGGCGCGGTCGGCGTGTCCGTCGGCGGTCCGAACGATATCGCTGCGGCCAAGGACGCGCTCGCAGCTTCGGCTTGAAGCAGCCGGAAGGAGAATTCGATGTTTGATCTGACTGGCAAGACGGCGCTCGTCACGGGCGCAACCGGCGGCATCGGCGGCGCGATCGCACAGGCGCTGCATGCGCAGGGCGCGACGGTAGCGATCTCGGGGACGCGGCGCGAGGTGCTGGACGGCTTCGCGGCCAAGCTCGGCGAGCGCGTGCATGTCCTGCCGTGCAATCTCTCCAGCAAGGATGACGTCGAGGCGCTGGTGCCGGCAGCGGAAGCTGCGATGGGACAGGTCGACATCCTGATCGCCAACGCCGGCATCACCCGCGACAACCTGTTCGTGCAGCTGCGCGACGAGGATTGGGACGACGTGATCGCGGTCAACCTGACCGCGACGTTCCGCCTGGCGCGCGCCGCGACCAAGCTGATGATGCGCAAGCGCTTCGGCCGCATCATCGCGATCACCTCGATCGTCGGCGTCACCGGCAATCCGGGGCAGGGCAACTACACCGCGTCGAAGGCCGGCATCATCGGCCTGATCAAGACGCTGGGCGCCGAATACGCCAAGCGCGGCGTGACCGCCAATTGCATCGCGCCGGGTTTCATCAAGACGCCGATGACCGATGCGCTCAACGACAAGCAGCGCGAATCCATCCTGGCGAAGGTTCCTGCGGCGCGGCTCGGAACGCCCGAGGACATCGCCGCCGCGGCGGTCTATCTGGCCTCGAACGAGGCCGCCTACGTCACCGGACAGACGATCCACGTCAACGGCGGGATGGCTATGATTTGAGCTACTGGCCGGCTCTCGCAATGCGGCGAAAAGCCGTTTTCGGGAGCCGGTTCAGGCGTGTAGTCAAGGCTTTGGAAGTATGGTAGCTGAAGCCCCCGTGGATGGGCGAAGAACGCCATTGCAGGATTTTGAAACCCTGTATATTGGCGTGGCGACGCCTGCCGTTCGCCGGGGCTTTAATCGGCTACGACCGGGCCGAATCAAGACTATGCGCGACTGAGTAATCGAGACGACCACGATGGCTCGTATCGTCTTGGGGTCGGGTCCAATGGAACAACGAGGTTGAACGATGAGTGAGATTGGCGAGCGGGTTAAGAAGATTGTGGTCGAGCACCTTGGTGTCGAACCCGAGAAGGTGGTCGATAGCGCGAGCTTCATCGATGACCTCGGCGCCGACAGCCTCGACACCGTCGAGCTCGTGATGGCATTCGAAGAAGAATTCGGTTGCGAGATTCCCGACGACGCGGCGGAGACGATTCTGACCGTTGGCGACGCGACCAAGTTTCTCGAGAAGAACGCGAAGAGCTGACGCCGATCGCGAAGTTGACGGGGCCGGACGGACCGTGATCGAGCGGTCCCCCGGCTTCTTATTATCAGCCGCGCATTGCTGGCCGGAGACGTGGAAATGAGACGAGTTGTCGTCACGGGGCTGGGCATGCTTACACCGCTCGGCTGCGGCGTTGACGCAACTTGGGCGCGCATCCTCGCCGGAGACAGCGGCGGCAAGAAGATCGACACGTTCGACGTGTCCGACCTGCCGAGCCAGGTCGCCTGCTACATTCCGCGCGGCGACGGCACTGGCGGCACCTTCAATCCCGATCAGTGGATGGAGCCGAAGGACCAGCGCAAGGTCGACGACTTCATCGTCTATGCGATGTGC
Organism: Bradyrhizobium sp. BRP56; assembly: GCF_020194035.1. NCBI lineage: Bacteria > Pseudomonadati > Pseudomonadota > Alphaproteobacteria > Hyphomicrobiales > Nitrobacteraceae > Bradyrhizobium > Bradyrhizobium sp. BRP56. The sequence goes on along the minus strand of NZ_JADYVV010000003.1, from coordinate 41,693 downwards.
GCGGCCAAGCAGGCGCTGGACGATGCCGACTGGCATCCGAAGTCGGACGAGGACCAGTTCGCCACCGGCACGATGATCGGCTCCGGCATCGGCGGCCTCACCGGCATTGCCGAGACTGCGGTGCTGCTGAAGGAGCGCGGACCGCGCAGGGTCTCTCCGTTCTTCATTCCGGGCCGCCTGATCAATCTGGCCTCCGGCTATGTCTCGATCGAGCACGGCCTGAAGGGACCCAATCATGCGGTGGTCACGGCGTGCTCGACCGGCGCGCATGCGGTCGGCGACGCGGCGCGGCTGATCGCGCTCGGCGACGCCGAGGTGATGGTCGCGGGCGGCGCCGAATCGCCGATCTCGCGCATCGGCATCGCCGGCTTCTGCGCGGCGCGTGCGTTGTCCACCGGCTTCAACGAGACCCCGGAAAAGGCATCGCGGCCGTACGACAAGGATCGCGACGGCTTCGTGATGGGCGAGGGCGCCGGCGTCCTCGTGCTCGAGGAATACGAGCACGCGAAGCGCCGCGGCGCGAAGATCTATGCCGAGGTCACCGGCTATGGCCTGTCGGGCGATGCCTTCCACATCACCTCGCCGCCGCCGGACGGCAATGGCGGCTTCCGCAGCATGACCATGGCGCTGAAGCGCGCCGGCCTCGCGGCATCCGATCTCGACTACATCAATGCGCACGGCACCTCGACGCAGGTCGGCGACGAGATCGAGCTCGGCGCGGTCGAGCGCCTGCTCGGCAATGCGGCATCGAAGGTTTCGATGTCGTCGACCAAGTCCGCCACCGGACATCTGCTCGGTGCGGCCGGCGCGATCGAGGCGATCTTCGCGATCCTGGCGATTCGCGATAACGTGGTGCCGCCGACCGTCAATCTCGACAATCCGTCGGTGCAAACGGCGATCGATCTTGTGCCGCATACGTCGCGTAAGCGTGACGTCAATGTGGCGCTGTCCAATTCCTTCGGTTTCGGCGGCACCAACGCTTCCGTGATCGTGCAGCGCGTGACCAATTAGTAGGTCGTTAGAGCGTTTTCGAGCGAAGTGGGTGCCGGTTCGCGTGAAGGAAACGCGTCGAAAAAGAGAATCCAAAGTCCCGTTCCGATTCGATCGGGACGGGACTTTAGAACTAGTCCACCATTTTGCCGTATTCCGCGGTGACTCCTAATAGCGGGCGTATGCTATTGGCAGGGCAGGGGTTTGTCCGGCCACGATTCAACCGGCAGGATATTGGTTTGCATCGATGAGTGAGAGGCCGCCCATTTCACCGAGGAGTCCACGCGCCGCGCTGGAGCCCGAACAGCTTCCGCCGCCGCCCAAGCGCTCGGATCGCGCCCGCAATCCCTTCGTGATCGTCGGCAATGCCATCTTCACCATCCTGATCATCCTGATGATCGGCGCCGGCGCGACGTACTACTACGGCAAGCAGGCGCTGGAATCGCCGGGACCGCTGCAGGAGGACAAGATCGTCAACATCCCGGCGCGCGCCGGCAAGCGTGACATCGCCGACGTGCTCTCGCGTGAGGGCGTGATCAACGTCAATCCATGGGTCTTCATCGGCGGCGTGTTCGCGCTGAAGGCAAGCTCCGATCTCAAGCCCGGCGAATATTCGTTCCAGAAGAATGCCAGCCTGCGCGACGTCATCGCCACCATCGTCGATGGCAAGGTGGTGCAGCACGCCATCACGATACCGGAAGGCCTGACTTCCGAGCAGATCGTGACGCGGCTCTCCGACAACGACATCTTCACCGGCTCGGTGCGCGAGATCCCGCGCGAGGGCACGCTGCTGCCGGAGACCTACAAATTCCCGCGCGGCACCACGCGCGACCAGGTGATCCAGCGCCTGCAGCAGGCGCAGAAGCGCGTGCTCGCCGAAATCTGGGAACGCCGCAACACCGACACGCCGCTGAAATCGCCGGACCAGCTGGTGACGCTGGCCTCGATCGTCGAGAAGGAAACCGGCCGCGCCGACGAGCGCAGCCGTGTCGCCGCCGTGTTCGTCAACCGCCTGCGCCAGCGGATGAAGCTGCAGTCCGATCCGACCATCATCTACGGACTGGTGGGCGGCAAGGGAACGCTGGGCCGCCCGATCAAGCGCAGCGAGATCACGCAGCCGTCGCCCTACAACACCTATGTAATCGACGGCCTGCCGCCCGGACCGATCGCCAATCCCGGCCGCGCCTCGCTGGAGGCGACCGCCAACCCGGCGCGCACCCGCGACCTGTTCTTCGTCGCTGACGGAACCGGCGGCCACGCCTTCACCGAAACCTACGACCAGCACGCGAAGAACGTCGCCAAGCTGCGCGCGTCGGAAAAGCAGATCCAGAACGACACCGTCGAGCCCGCGGATGATCCGGCGCCCGCCGCCGCGGCGCCCGGCGCCGACACCAATCCCACGGCGACGACGCCGAAGCCCACCAATCAAAAGAAGCCGCCGCGCGGTCGGCAGGGCGCAGCCCAGCAGACCAATTCGCCGCCGGTGGTGCAGCGCTAAAGCGCGATCGTCATCGCGCCTTAGCTTCTTGTTTGAGCATGATCTTTCGGAAAACCGCCACACACTTTTCCGGATCATGCTGTAGCTCTGCATTTTCCGGTGGTGGAACGTAATTCCACTTTCACGGAATCCGTTTTAAGGTCGCACCGGCTCCCCCACGAGTCTCGCCGGCTCCGGGTGAGTCCCATATCCTTCTGTTGGAGAGTTCACGCGATGGCGCTGTCGAGCATGACTGGCTTTGCCCGAAGCCATGGCGCAAGCGGTCCCTATAGGTTCGAGTGGGAGCTGAAATCGGTCAATGCCAAGGGCTTTGACCTGCGGTTGCGGCTGCCGCCGGGCTGGGACGAACTGGAAGCGCTTGCCAAGAAGCGGGCCGGCGAGCTGTTGTCGCGCGGCACGGTCTACGCCAATCTCAGCGTCAAGCGCACCGACGCGGCGCAGACGATCCGGATCAATGAGGACGTGCTCGCCGCCGTGGTGAAGGTCGCCGGCACGCTCGCGCAGCGGATTGACGCGGTGGCGCCGAGCATCGACGGACTGCTCGGCATCAAGGGCGTCATCGAGGTGGTCGAGCCCGAGAGCAACGAGGACGAGGACAAGGCGGCGCGCGAGGCGGCGGCGATGGCCTTCGAGCAGGCGCTCGGCAGCCTTGTCGAGATGCGCCGCCGCGAGGGCGATGCGCTGGGGCAGATCCTGATGCAGCGGATGGACGAGATCGAGCGGCTCGCCAGGCGCGCCGAGACCGCTCCCGGCCGCAAACCCGAGGCGATCAAGGCGCGGCTTGCCGAGCAGATCGCGGCCCTGCTGGAGACATCCGACCGCTTCGATGCCGACCGCCTGAACCAGGAGGCGATCCTGATCGCCACCAAGGCAGATATCCGCGAGGAGCTCGACCGCATCGCCTCGCACATCGCCCAGGCGCGCGAGATGATCGGCAAGGGCGGTCCGGTCGGGCGCCGGCTCGACTTCCTCGCCCAGGAATTCAATCGCGAGGTGAACACCTGCTGCTCGAAGTCGAACGACGTCGAGCTGACCAACACCGGGCTTGAAATGAAGAACGTGGTCGAGCAGTTCCGCGAACAGGTCCAGAATCTGGAGTGAATGATGACGGCGCAGGGTTTTGACGGCGTAGAGCGGCGCGGACTGATGTTCGTCCTGTCGTCGCCGTCGGGCGCCGGCAAGACGACGCTGTCGCGCATGCTGCTGGAGCGCGAGCCGGGCCTGAAGATGTCGGTGTCGGCGACCACGCGCCCGATGCGGCCGGGCGAGGTCGAGGGCCGCGACTATTTCTTCGTCGACAAGAAGAAGTTCGAGAAGATGGTCGAGCACGGTGAACTGCTCGAATGGGCCACCGTATTCGACAACCGCTACGGCACGCCGCGTGCGCCGGTCGAGGCCGCCCTATCGGTGGGGCAGGATGTTCTGTTCGATATCGACTGGCAGGGCACGCAACAGCTCCACCAGAAAGCCAGCGCCGATGTGGTGCGGGTGTTCATCCTGCCGCCGTCGGCCGTCGATCTCGAGAGGCGGCTGCATACCCGGGCGCAGGATTCGGAAGAGGTCATCCGCGGACGGATGAGCCGCGCCAGTCATGAGCTGAGCCATTGGGCGGAATACGACTACATCGTCGTCAACCACAACGTCGACGATGCCTTTGCCGAGGTGCAGTCGATCCTGAAGGCCGAGCGCCTCAAGCGCGAGCGCCGCACTGGCCTCACCGAATTCGTGCGCGGCCTGCAGCGTCAGCTCGAGAAGTAGCGCGTTGCGGACGTGATGCGACCGCATCACGTCCGTTTGCATTTTTTCCTAAGCGGACCTTAGTTCGTCGCGCTGCGCGCAAGCCGCTGCAGCATTGCGGCGATCTGCTTGTTGTCCTGCTCCCTTTGATCCCGATCACGCGTAGTCTCGCGACGTGGAGCTGGCTTCTCGGCGCGGCGTGGAGCGGGCGTCTCGGCGCGGCGCGGCGCAGCCTCGGACAGCCGCAGCGGACGGTCCCGGCTGACAACTGCCATTGGGGGCGCCGGCTCGGTGTGCAGCGAATCCCACGGCGCCTGCCACTCATCCTTGGTCTCGTAAGGCGGCGTACGCGTGCGGGTCAGCCCGAACACCAGCGCGCTGACCATGCCGGCCAGCGCCAGGGCTCCAACCATCACGATCAGCAGCATCTGCGTCGACGACGGTGACTTCTCCACGGATGCCTCGGCCGAGGCGGGCGCGGCAGGCACCGGCGCGGCCGCTTGTTGCGGTGTCGCATCTGCCTGCGCGACCACGGTCGGCTGGTCTGCGGCGCGCCTGGTTCCGTTGGTTCCGGCCATGCTCGATGCATCGAGCCATCTGACGTTCACATCGGACGGCTGCGCGTTGGCACCGGCGGGCGTGGCTGCCGGGTCGGGCGTCGCTGCCGTTCCGCCGGCCTGGCCGGCGTCGGCGCTTGGCGAAGGTATGGCTGCGACCTGCGGCGAGGGCCATTCGGCATGGGCATCGGCGACTGATTTGCGCATCGCCGGCTGCTGCGGCGCGGGCTGGCTCTGCGGCGCCGGCTGGCTCTGTGGCGGCGTCGCGTCGGCCGTTGTGGTATCGGGCGCGGCTGCCGCTGGCGGCTGCTGCGTGCTCGTGGTCGCCGTCTTGGCCGCCTTGTTCTTCGCCTCGTTCTTGGCCTCGCCGAGATACCAGCACTTCTTCTTGCTGCGATCGAGATGGTAGAACCAGTGGCTTCCCGCAGGCGCGGTTCCCTTGGGCGCGGACAAACAGGTGTCCGCCGTGTTGGTGCTATTGGCCGTATTGGCGGCGGTCTGGGCCATAGCGCTGCAACTGGCGCCGGCCAGGATGCTGGCGGCAAGCGCCGCAGCGAATTTCGCTGAACAATTTGACATACGCGTCCCCGGTATCTCTTTTTTAACGCAAACGCTGGAGATCCCAATCTCGGCAAAGAGTTGGGTCGCAATGCGCCGCAAATCCGGAACGGGTAGGGCTTAATTGGGGCTCGCGGCGTGCCGCAATTGCGGCGAGCCCGAGGCCGCGGAACATGAACCGAGCGATGGCTTGGTTCGACCGTCAGGTTCCATCGGAGCGGCCGCGTCCCGCCGGCGATAGCAGCACCGGCGGCACGTCATGTCTCAGCATGATCTTTCGGAAAACCGCGTCACACTTTCCCGGATCATGCTCTAGTTCTTCAGGACGATGCGTCCGACGACCTTGCCGGCGCGCAGCTCGTCGATCCATTTCTGGACGTCGGCCATCGGCTCTTCCTTCATCGGCGTCGGCTTGATCTTGCCGGCGCGCGCGAGCGCCATCAATTCCTGACCTTCGGCCAGCGTGCCCACCATGAAGCCTTCGATGGTCATGCGCTTGTACACCCACTGCACCATCGGCAGCGTGAACTGGCCGCCCATCAGGCCGGACACCACGATCTTGCCGCCGCGCGCGACCGTCGACACCGCAAACGCCATCGACTTCTCGTTGCCGGCGAAGTCGACGACGCCGTCGAAGCCGCCGTCGCTCTCCTTCAGCATGCGCTTGACGACATCGGGCTCTGCCGGGTCATAGGCGGCCGCCGCGCCGTTCTTCAGCGCGGTCTCGCGCGCCGCGGGGCTGAGATCGGCGACTGTGATCGGCTGCTTGAACATCGCCTGCGCGAATGACAGGCCCATCATGCCGACGCCGCCAAGGCCGATCAGCAGCAAATTGCGTTGGCGCGGACGATCGACCAGGCGCTTCAGCGCGCCATAGGCGGTGACGCCGGAGCACATCAGGGTGGCGGCCTGGTTGACCGGCAGCGGATCGTAATCGAGCAGGTATTTTGCGTCGGGCACCAGCACGTGGGTGGCGAAGCCGCCGTCGATCGAGACACCGAGGAAGCGCTGCTTGACGCAGAGATTCTCGTCGCCGGCGAGGCAGTCGCGGCACTGGCCGCAGCCGATCCAGGGGAAGACGGCCTTCTTCGTCCCGATCAGGTCCTTCGGCGCATCGGGGCCGACCTCGTCGACCACGCCCGCGATCTCATGGCCGAGCGTGAAGGGCAGGGTCATGCCGCGGGTGGTGTCGAGCTTCTTGCCGCCGCCGAGATCGGCGTAGCCGTCCTGGATGTGGAGATCGGAATGGCACAGGCCGCAGCGTTCGATGCGCACCAGGACTTCGCGTCCCTGGGGCTTCGGCGTGTCGACGATGGTTTCGCACAGCGGTGCATCGAATTTGACGAGGGATTGGCGAACCATACGCACCATTACGTTTTCTCCTGTTGTTCTATTTTGTGGCCCGTATATCGGCCAATTCCCGGGCCATGGCAACAAAGCCCGCGACCGGAATGGTTTCGGCGCGCCGCGTCGCGTCGATACCGGCTGCGGCCGCAAGCCGCGCCGGATCGACCGACAGCGATTTCAGGCTCTGGCGCAACATCTTGCGGCGCTGGCCGAAGGCGGCGGCCGCGACCTGCTCGAGCATGCGGCGGTCGCACGGCTCGGGCGCGGCGCGCGGTATCAATCGTACCACCGAGGACGTAACCTTCGGTTGCGGCACGAAGGCCGCGGGCGAGATGTCGAACAGGATCTTGGTCTCGGCGCGCCAGTTGGCGAGCACCGCGAGCCGGCCATACGCTTCCTCGTCCTCATGGGCGACGATGCGCTCGGCGACCTCGCGCTGGAACATCAGGACCATCATGTCATACCAGGGCGGCCACGGCTCGATCGACAGCCAGTCGACCAGCAGCTGGGTCGCGATGTTGTAGGGCAGGTTGGCGACGATCTTGGCCTTGGCGCCATCGAGCAAGGGACGCGGGTCAAAGCGCTGCGCGTCGCCATGCACGATCTCGATGCGGCCGGGATAGCGCTTGGCGATGTAGTCGAGCGCGGCCAGCGCCCGCTCGTCGCGTTCGATGGCGATCACGCGCTTGGCGCCCAGCGCAAGCAGCGCGCGCGTCAAGCCGCCGGGACCGGGCCCGACCTCGATCACGGTGGAGTCTTCCAGCGGACCCGCGGCGCGGGCGATGCGCGCGGTGAGGTTGAGATCGAGCAGAAAATTCTGGCCGAGCGATTTGCGCGCCGACAGCGAATGCTCGCGAATGACGTCGCGCAGCGGCGGCAGATCGTCGATCGTGCTCACTCAGCTTGATGCCGCGGCCATGCGCGCGGCGAGCCGGAGGGCGGCGATCAGGCTCGACGGATTGGCCTTGCCGGTGCCGGCGATATCGAATGCGGTGCCGTGATCGGGCGAGGTCCGGATGAAGGGCAGCCCCAGCGTGACGTTGACGGCGTCCGCGAACGCGACGGTCTTGATCGGGATCAGGGCCTGGTCGTGATACATGCAGATCGCGCAGTCGTAGGTCTTGCGCGCGGCCGCGTGGAACATGGTGTCGGCCGGCAGCGGGCCCCGGACGGCAATGCCGTCGCGGCGCAGGATCTCGACCGCGGGCGCGACGATCTCGACGTCTTCCATGCCGAGCGTGCCGTCTTCGCCGGCATGCGGATTGAGGCCGGCAATGGCGAGCCGCGGCGCTGCGAGGCCGAACCGCGCCTTCATGTCCGCGATTACGATCCGTGCGGTCGACACGATCAGGTCGGTCGTCAATTGCGCCAGCGCCTCGCGGACCGACACATGGATCGTCACCGGGACAACGGCGAGCGCCGGTGACCACAGCATCATCACCGGCTGCTGCGCGCGCCCGCCGCTTGCGGCAAGCTCGGCCAAGAACTCTGTATGGCCGGGATGCCGGAAGCCGGCGCGGTACAGCACGTTCTTGGCGATCGGATTGGTGACGACGGCGCTGGCCTTACCGGCGGCGACATCGGCGACGGCCTGCCGGATCGATGCCAGCGCCGCATCGGCACTCGTGCCGTCGGGCTGGCCCGGTCGCGCCGTCGCCGTCTTGCCGGTCGCAACCACGGGAAGGGCGCGTGCGAACGTCGTGGATGCCTCCGCGGCGCTGACCTCGGCCAACTCGACGGCAAGCCCGAGCGTCTTGGCGCGTTCGGCAAGCGCGGCGCGGTCGCCCAGCAGATAGAACGGCGGGAGATCGAGTTCGCGGCGGCGCAGCCATGCGGCGAGCGTGATGTCGGGGCCGATGCCTGCGGGCTCGCCGGATGTAAGTGCGAGAGGTTGAGCCATGCGTCAACGATAGTCGATCATCGCCCGCCTGGATATTCGATCATCGCGGCTTTTCGGACTTCCTGCAGGTAGGCCTTCGACTTCGCTTCGTACTTCTGCACGTACATCTTGTCGCGCATCTCACGCTTCTTCGGCGTGTCGACGGTGGTTGCCTTCCTGCCGCAGAGGGCGACCATTTCAACGCCCTGCTTGGTGACCTCGGGAGGGGTGAGGTGGCCGACCGGGGTCTTGTCCAGGATGTCGCGCAGCGACTGCGGCAGGTCAGCCGAGGTCTTCACGACGATCTCGCGGATCGCGGCGTTGCGCATCGACTTGAAGAAGGTGTTGGCTTCCTCGCAACTGGTAACGCGCTCGCGCAGGCTATCCGCTTCCTTGCGGCGTCCCTCGAACTCCGACTGCGGCGCGCCGCGGGGCACGATCAGAACGACCGGCTGCATCCTGTATTCGAATGCCTCGGCCTCAGCCGCGCCTCCGGTCTCCTTGACCGCGTTGGCCACGTCCTTTTCGCCAACCTGCAGGCTTTCCTTGAAGCGGCCTCGGACCAGGCTGGTCCAGACCATGTCGGCCCTGATGCGTTGCTTCAGCGTGTCCGGGCGGATGCCCTTGCCCTCGAGCACCTTGGTGAGTTGGTCGCCGGAAAGCCGCATCCGCTGCGCCATGCCGCCGAAGGACTGGTCGATATCGCCGGCGGAGGGATCGACGCCGAATTTCTTGGCTTCCTTGATCTTCAGCTTCTCATCGATCAGTTCGTCGAGGACGGTCTTCCGATCGGGCGTCTTGCCGCCGGTCAGGGCGTTCAGCTTGGCGCGCTGCTCGATGTCGTAATTGGTGATGGGCTCGCCATTGACCATCACGGCGATGGTCTGGGCATGCAGTCGCGCGCCGCCTCCGAACAGGAGGAAAAGAGCCAGCAGGGAACTCAACACTAGCTGATGGCGGCGCGTTGGCAGGCTAGCGGTCGTCATTATCGTCATGTCAGCCGTTTAAACCAATTCAAGCCGGAGCCACAGGCCCGCAGGCAATCCAAGCCCCCCGCTAGACCGCTCGCTCGCTACTGCATACCAGCCGAACTGCTGGACGTGGAAGTCTGCGCGATCGTCCGCAGCCCGATCTGGAACATGAACGCGTGGCTGAGGACAGGCGGCGTCGAGCCGGCCTGATAGGTATAGGACGTGACATAGTTGGCGGCCAGCACGAAGCAGTCGTCCACATAGCCCGCGCCGAACGCGTACTGGTTGATTTTGTTCGCTTCAAGGTCCCAGCGCGCCGCGCCCTGAACCACCCAGTTCGCCGCCACCTTGATCGATCCGCTGGCGAGGATGCCTTCGCGGCGCGTCAAATAGCCAAGCTCCGGCTGCGCGGCATAGTCGCCGTACATCAGGCTGACCGACCAGCGGTCGAAGTTCGCGCTGGCCTGGGCCTCGAACCGGTTGATGTTCCAGGTCGCCTCGTCCATCCGCGAGCGGACGCTGAACGTGTAGGTGCGGTTGGGCGAGTAGGCGAGGCTCGCGACATAGTCCGAACGCGGATTCTGCAGGCCGGAATCTATGCCGGTGTTGGTGACGTCCGCGACCGCGAACGAGTTCAGCCCGAACATCTGGTAGGACTGTCCGAACATCGCCTTGACGCTGCCGCCGCGATCGAACTGCGTGGTGGCCTGCACGCCGACATTGGCGCGGCTGCCGCCTTCGACGCGGTCGTAGCCCGAGAACTTGTCGATCGCGAACAGGTTCGAGGTATCGAACACCAGGCTCTGCGCGTCCTCGTTCGGAAGCTTGCCGGCGCTGGGTTCGTCGGGCCGGATGATGACCTGCGCAATCGGCTCGATGGTCGTCGTGCCCCACGGCTGCACATTGATGAAGGGGTAGCGGTATTCGAAGCCGACGGTCGGCATCAGGCGGACCGTCTGGGTGTCGCCGACCGGCAGGAAGTTGGAAACGCCCGGCTGGTTCGAGATGTCGGCGTTGATGGCATCGGCGCGGACGCCGACGAACGGCGTCCAGATCTGGCCGAGCGGGTCGGTATAGGATTTACGCCACTGCGCCTCGGCGGTCAGCCTTGTGTAGGTGCCCGGCATGCCGCGCAGCAGGCACTGCGACGGCGTCCGCGCCATCGGATCAGCGGATGTGGTCAGGCACAGGCCGTTGGTGTTGGCCGTCGTCGTGATCGGGTCGAACACCGCGGTCTCGCGGGTCAGGTTGGTGAAGTTCACCTTGTAGCTGAACTCACCACCGAAGATCGGGCTGTTGATCACGTTGTTGTAGTCGATAACAGGCGCGACCACCGGAACCTGGTTCTGGTTGCCGGAGTAGCTGAGATAATAGATCGCGCGTGCGTCGAAGAAGCTGCGGTTGCCGACGCCTGTCAGATAGAGCTGCGAGATCGCCTCGGTCGGCAGCGACAGGAACGATCCGAACGGATCCTTGTACTGGGCCAGCCGGTAGTCGGACATGAAGTAGTAGTCGGACAGCAGCACGCCGTCCCAGCCCCAGGTCCATTTGTCGTTCAGCGCGAACTGACCCTTGGTCTCGATGCCGCCGCGGAACTGGCGGTCACCGGGCTGGCCCTTGAAAGCGTCCTGATCAAGCTGGTCGATGCCGTAGAGCCGGATCTGATAGGCGCCGTTCGACAGGCGCTGACGGAATTCGCCCTGGAACAGCACGCCCTGCTTCGAGGTGATGCGCGGATTGAACGTCGCGTCGAAGTCCGGCGCGAGCGCGAAGTAATAGGGGATTTCGACGCCGACGCCGAACGCCGAATACGTGGTGAAGCCCGGCATCAGGAAGCCGCTCTTGCGCTTCACGGTCGGATCGGGCGTCGAGAAATAGGGCAGATACGCCATCGGAACGCCGAAGAATTCGAGCTGGGCGTTCTCGAAATAGAGCATCTTCTCGGTCTGGTTATGGATGATGCGCGCGCCCTTGACCTGCCAGAGCGGCGGCTTCTTCGGATCATCCTTACAGGGCGCGCAGGCGGTATAAACGCCGTTGTCGAACACCGTGTAATTGCCGCTGGACCGATCGGCGCGGGTCGCCGCCATGCGGGTCTGGTCTTCAGTGTCGACGCGCAGCGAATCGACGAACCCGTCGCGGTAGTCGTCGCTGAGATCAAGGATGTTGGCGTAGGTGATCTTGCCTTCCGCATCGGTCATGCGGATGTTGCCTTCGGCATGAAGACGCTTGGTCTTCTGGTCGTAGATGACCTTGTCGGCCTCGACGCTGGTGCCGTTGTAGAACATCTGGACGTTGCCGACGGCCGAGATGCGCTGGTTGTTGTAGTCGTAATCGACCTCGGTCGCCTGAACGAGCATCTGCCCGTCATTCTTGGCCGGCGGGCGGGGCGGCTTCGGCGGACGCGGATTGTAGGTGAAGGCCTGCGCAGCAGCCGGCGTCGACGCGACAACGTCGAGCGCGCTGACCACGACGAACGCGGCGAGGAGAGCTGAGATCGAAACGCCAAACGCGGCCATGCGGCTCCGTTGACGGCGCAGCACACTGCGCCGCCCGAGAGCAGGCGACCTCAACTGGCGGGCGGCGACGATAGCCACTACCCGTCCTCCTGGTACAGCAAGGCTAAGAAACCGGTGAGGCTGCCCACAACGACGGGCAACCACGCCGCAGCGATGGGATGCATCAACTCAGCCTTGCTCAAATCTTCAGTTACTTTCGACAGCACGTAGAGCAGAAAGCCTGCGCCCACGCCACTCAAAACCATCTTCTGCACGCCGCCCATCCGAAAGAAGCGGAGGCTCACAGAAGCCGCCAACATCACCATCGCAGCCAGCAAAAACGGCTGCGCGATGAGCTTGTGATACTGCAAGCGATAGCCAGCCGTCGCGAACCCTGAGCTCTCCGACGAACGGATGTAGTTCGGCAGTTGCCAAAAGGACACAGTTTCCGGGGTGGAGAAACTGTTGCGCACCTGTGCCGGGGTAAGGGTGGTGGTCAGGTAGAAGGTGTCCTGATCCACCGGAGGCTTATCGAGGGTGAATCGGCGCACGCCCTTGAACACCCAACGGCCGTCTTCGAGCGCCGCTTCGCGCGCTTCGATTCGCTCCTTGAACTGGAGCGCCGTATCGAATCGGAACACGGTGAGGCCGGTCAGGCGGACGCCCTGCTGCTCGCTGCGGGCCGCATTGATGATCGCCTGACCCTCGTCGTTGATCTGGTTCAGCCAGAAGCCGGACGCGTCCTGAATGCCGCCGCCGGGCGCCGAGCCGAACAGCTCGGCTTCCATCCGTTTGGAGAGCTCACGCAGATTGGCCGATACCGGATTGTAGGCGGTGGTCGCGAAGATGCCCAGCATGATCGCGCTGGCCAGCGCCGGCGAGATGAATTGCCAGGCCGAGACGCCGGCGGCGCGGGCCACGACGAGCTCCAGCCGACGCGACAAGGCGAGGTAGCAGGTCATGGCGCCGATCAGCACGCAGAACGGCATCAGCTTCTCGAGCAGCTGCGGCACCCGGAATAGCGAAGTTTCCGCGACCGTGATCGCGGAGGCCGAGACGAGGCCCGACGTCTTGCGCACCATCTCGATGTAATCGACCAGCACGAGCAGCACGAAGATGCCCGCGAACACGCCCACCGCCGCGACCACGAAGCGGCCGGCGAAATAACGCCCGAGCGTGTTTGTGACCATGCTCATGCGGTTGCCGGCCTCCGGAAGAGGCGCGCAATGCGCTCGTTATTCCTGTTGATCGCTTCCATCAGCCGCGGCGGCGGTTCGACGACCACGCCGCCGACGATCATCCAGATGCCGATGCCGATGCCGCCGAACAGCATCAGATATTGCACCAGCGCCGCGAGCGGCGTCTTCACCGCCATGACCGAGCAGGCGAACCCGACCATGCGCAGGCCGAACACCGCGAATACCGAGCCGCCGATCGAGAAATTGCGGCTCTGGCGCGTGGTGCGCGGCGCGCCGAGGAAGGCGAAGGTGAGGGCAGCGAACGCAAACGGATAGATCGGCGCCATGAAGCGATCATGCAGCTCCGCGAAGAACTGGCCCGACAGCTGCTGATAGGTCTTGTCTTCCTCGTCCGGCCACATCAGCTCCCAGAGATAGCGCTCGCGAATCCCGAGCGTGACGTCGCGGCCCTGCGAGAATTTCGACATGTCAAAGGCGTAACGGGCGAACGCGACCAGCGCCGGATCGCGCTTGCCAACCTCGAACCGCTGCAGATTGCCGTCATAGAGCACGAGGTACGAGCCTCGATCGGTCTTCTGCACGGTGCCGTGGTCGGCGATGATGGTGACGCGCTCCTGCGGATCGCGGCGATCGTCGACGAAGACGCCGCCGAGCACGCCGCCGGGCAAGCGCTCGCGAATCCGGATCGTCAGGTTCTGGTCGAGCTGGGCGAAGCGGCCGGGCTGCAGGATGTTGGTCAGCACGTCGGCGGTGATCTCGGCGTCCCACTGCTTGATTCGGCGCATGCCGTCGGGGGCGAGATAGGCGCCGATGAAGGCGACCAGCGCCGCCACCACGCAGGTGGCAAGGAAGAACGGCCGGAACAGCCGGATCGGCGAGAAGCCCGCCGCGTTCATGACGATGATTTCGGAATCGGTGGCGAGCTTGTTCAGCGTGTGGGAGATCGCGATCATCAGCGCGATCGGGGCGATGATCAGCACCAGGGCGGGAATCACGAGACCGGTGATGCCAAGGAAGGTGAGGATGGTCTGACCCTGGCTGGTCATCAGGTCGATGCCGCGCAGCGCTTGCGTAATCCAGATCACGCCGGTGAGGCTGACCAGGACAAGCGCAAACGACGCCAGCGTCGTCTTAAAGATGTACTTGTCGATCGACCCCATCGCTACCGCACGACCCCCAAGGCCCCCTGCACGCAACCAAACGCACGGCTTTCGACCATCCCCGTCAACCCGGGTTCCCCTATGGTCGAGCCGCGGACCCGTCCGGCTCACTCTCTAGTCACTCTCTCACTACCATCCCTTTGATCCGTCAACAAAATGGCCGGGCCAAGGCACGCTTAATTTATGGTTAATTAATCGCTTTTGTGGCCTTCCGGCCACTCCGGCGCTTGGCAGCGGCGCAGCCGGCAGGTCATAGTGTATGACAAGCCCGGTCCGGACTGGTTCCGGACCGCCATCGCAATGCTCACCCCGCGTGCCGGAAGGACCGCCTCAGGTCCGAGCAACACCCTGAGTTCTGGAGGATTTTCCTATGTCCGACGCCGTCAAGGTCGGCTTTGTTCCGATCTCCGCGTCCGCTCGCGGTATTCTGGTGGTCTTTTGCGACGACCAATTGAAGCTGGGAGCCGCCGCCCGGAAGGCGCTGGGGGCCGCCGCCGAGACGGTCAAGCGGGCCGCGGCCGCCAACCAGTTCAAGGGCAAGAGTGGGGCGGTCCTCGACATCCTGGCGCCGGAGGGAATCAAGGTCGAGCGGCTGATCGTGATCGGCACCGGCAAGGCGGCCGACCTCAAGGAGAAGGATTTTCTCAAGTTTGGCGGCGCGGTGGCCGGCAAGCTCAATGCCGGCAGCGGTTCGATGACCGTGGTCGCGGAACTGCCCGATGCCGCGATGGCCGCCGGCCAGGCCGCCGCGATCGCCACCGGCATCCGTCTGCGCGCCTACAAGTTCGACCGCTACAAGACCAAGAAGAAGGACGGCGAGGACGGCACCCTGCGGGCCGACGTCTCGATCGCCATCGACGATGTTGCCGCCGCGAGGAAGGCCTATGCGCCTGAAGCGTCCGTCGTCGACGGTGTGAATTTGGCGCGCGAACTCGTCAACGAGCCGCCGAACGTGCTGTATCCCGAGGAATTCGCACGCCGCGCCAGCCAACTTCGCAAACTCGGCGTCAGCGTCGAGGTGCTCGACGTCAAGGCGATGACCAAGCTCGGCATGGGCGCGCTGCTCGGCGTCGCGCAGGGATCGGCGCGACCCGGCCGCACCGTGATCATGCGCTGGAACGGCGGCAAGAAGAGCGAGGCGCCGGTCGCGTTCGTCGGCAAGGGCGTCTGCTTCGACACCGGCGGTATCTCCATCAAGTCGGCCGGCGGCATGGAGGATATGAAGGGTGACATGGGCGGTGCGGCCTGCGTGGTCGGGCTGATGCACGCGCTGGCGGCGCGCAAGGCCCGCGTCAACGCGGTCGGTGCCATCGGCCTTGTCGAGAACATGCCCGACGGCAATGCGCAGCGTCCGGGCGACATCGTCACCTCGATGTCCGGCCAGACCATCGAAATCATCAACACCGACGCCGAGGGACGCCTCGTGCTCGCCGACGTGCTCTGGTACGTCGCCAAGAAGTTCAAGCCGAAATTCATGGTCGATCTGGCCACGCTGACCGGCGCGATCATGGTCGCGCTCGGCACCGATCACGCCGGCATGTTCTCCAACAATGACGAACTCGCCGAGCGCCTGGCCAAGGTCGGCCTCGAGACCGGCGAGAAGGTGTGGCGCATGCCGCTCGGTCCCGAATACGACAAGCAGATCGATTCGCAATTTGCCGACATGAAGAACACCGGCGGGCGCAACGGCGGCTCGATCACGGCAGCGCAGTTCCTGCAGCGTTTCGTCGACGGCACGCCGTGGGCGCATCTCGACATCGCCGGCACCGCGATGGGCGCGCCGAAGACCGAGATCAATCAGAGCTGGGGTTCGGGTTACGGCGTCCGGCTGCTCGAGCGGCTGGTCTCCGACTATTATGAAGCCGGGAAATAGAGTGTCGGCCGGCGCATGACCGAGGTTCTGTTCTACCACCTGCAGAACATCACGCTGGAGAGCGTGCTGCCGCCGCTGCTCGAGAAGTCGCTCGAGCGCGGCTGGCGCGTGGTCGTGCAATCGACGTCGCAGGAGCGCGCCGAGACGCTCGACGCGCATCTGTGGACCTACAGCGACGATTCATTCCTGCCGCACGCGACCTCGCGCGTCGCCGACGCGCAGGACCAGCCGATCATCCTGTCGATCGAGGAGGGCAATCCGAATCGGGCCAATGTCCGCTTCCTGGTCGACAACGCGGCGCTGCCGGCCGACTGCGACAGCTACGAGCGGGTGGTCCTCGTGTTCAACGGCGACGACCCCGACGCGGTGGCCTCGGCCAGGGAAAGCTGGACCGCTTGCAAGGCGCGCGGCTTCGAGGTCACCTATTGGCAGACCGACGAGCGGGGACGCTGGCAGCGGCGCCAATAGCGATAGCTACTAATTAATGATAATTCGACGTTTCTTGGGGCGGGCCACGGTCATGCCGCAAAGTGATGTTCGGACAAGCCCTTAGGTAAGGGGTAGGAGCTTTGTCGATCGTGCGGGACGGAACATTCAGTCGGAAGTCGCTGCTGGCGTTGCTGGTGCTTGCACCGGGACTTGCCGGCTGTTCGGGCGCCGGATCCGATTTGTTTTCGCGCGATGCGGAATGGTTCTCGCGTCCCGGGCGGGTGTTCATCCGCAACATCTCGATCGAATCGCCGCCACTGACGCCGGACAAGCCGGTAACGAACGACGATCTCGTCAGTGCCGACGGCAGTTGTCCAGGCATGGCACCGCCGCCGGGCGCCACCGATGCCAACGCGCAGGCCGGCGGTGCACCGCCGCCGCAGCCAACGGGCGGCAGCGTTGCACTCGGCCACACTGAATGCGACGTCGTGCGCGGCATCGGCGCTCCCGACAGCGTCAACCTGTCCAGTGCTCCGGGCGGCGGGCGCGTTGCGGTCGTGACCTGGTCGCGTGGCGCGCGCGCCGGCATCTACACCTTTACCTCGGGGCGCCTGTCATCCGTCGAGCGCGGCCCGGATCCCGTGCCCGAGCCGAAGCAGGCGAAGCCGAAGAAGAAAAAGGCCTCGCACGGCTAGAGCGTTTTCGCCGCAGCGGCAGATCTGCGTGCGCGGGCATGACACCGGACGCGCGGACATCACACCGGATAGATGAGAGCCCCGGCTCTCTCCACACGTCGTCCCTGCCTAGTGCGCAATTGCGCACGGGAGCAGGGACCCATACGCCGCGGCCGATGTGGTTGAGGGGACTCGTCGTTCGACGATCGCGCAGCAACGACCATCTGTGGTTGTGGGTCTCTGCTTTCGCACTAGGGCATTTACACATCTCTTCGAGGCTAGAAAACCGACTCATCATCAAGGGGTTAGCTACAAGGCGAGAGCCGAAATCAGTGGGCGCAACCCTAGTGCAGACGAGCAAGTTCTCCGCAGTTTTCGGCCAACTCTTTGAGAAGACTCCGGAAAGACTGCGGAGGATATGTATATACGCTAGTGCTTTCGCAGGGACGACACGGATATGTGGCTCCGCCCGGTCTAACTCGCAGCTTCGTCGAGTTCGGCGCTGGCTTCCAGCCAGTCTTCCTCGGCGCGCTGTAACGCGCTCTCGGCGCCGGCGCGCGCCTTGGTCAGTTGCGCGGCCTGCTTGGGGTCGCGGGTAAAAATATCGGGCAATGCGAGCGCGGTATCGATCTTGGCGATGATGCCGTTGATGCGCTCGATCTCGGCCTCGGCTTGCGTGACCCGCTGCCTGGGCGACGTGCGCTTCTCAATGCGGCTGCGCTCCGGCTTCGCGGCCTCCTTGACGCGTTCGCGCGAGGCCGGCCGGCCGTCATTGGCCGACAGGATCATGCGTCGATATTCGTCGAGATCGCCCTCATAGGCCGTGACGGTCTGGTTCGCCACCACCCACAAGCGGTCGGCGCAGGCCTCGATCAGATAGCGATCGTGCGAGACCATGATGATGGCGCCGGGGAATTCGTTGATCGCCTCCGCCAGCGCCGCACGGCTGTCGATATCGAGATGGTTGGTCGGCTCGTCCAGGATGATCATGTTGGGGCCGTAGAACGTCGCGAGCCCGAGCAGCAGCCGCGCCTTCTCGCCGCCCGACAGGCTCCTCACCAGCGTGTCGCCGGCCTTGCCGGAGAAGCCGATCGCACCGACGCGGCCGCGCACCTTGCTCTCCGGCGCCTCCGGCATCAGCTTGCGGATGTGATCATAGGGCGAGCCATCGAGATTGAGCTCGTCGACCTGGTGTTGGGCGAAATAGCCCACCGACAGCTTGTCGGCCCTCGTGATCCTGCCGGCAAACGGCGCGAGCTTGCCCGCCAGCAGCTTGACCAGCGTCGACTTGCCGTTGCCGTTGGCCCCTAACAGCGCGATGCGGTCGTCGGTATCGACGCGCAGCGTCACGCGATTGAGCACCGGCTTGCCGGGCTCGTAGCCGACCGAGACGTCATCGACCGCGATGATCGGCGGCGACAGCAGCTTCTCCGGCGCCGGGAACGAGATCTCATGAACATCCTGGGTCACCAGCGCGGTGATCGGCTTCATCCGCTCCAGCATCTTCACGCGCGACTGCGCCTGCCGCGCCTTCGAGGCCTTGGCCTTGAAGCGGTCGACGAAGTCCTGCAGGCGCTTGCGCTCATCGGCCTGCCGCTTGGCGTGCTTGGCGTCGAGCAATTCGCGCGCGGCGCGCTGTTCCTCGAACGAGGAATAGGTGCCCTTGTAGAGCGTCAGTTTGCCGCGATCGAGGTGCAAGATCTGATCGACCGAGGTGTCCAGCAGGTCGCGGTCGTGGCTGATCACGATCACGGTGCGTGGATAGTTGGCGAGGTGGTTCTCGAGCCACAACGTGCCTTCGAGATCGAGATAGTTGGTCGGCTCGTCCAGCAGCAGAAGGTCGGGCGCGGAGAACAGTGTTGCCGCCAGCGCCACGCGCATGCGCCAGCCGCCGGAAAATTCCGCGCACGGCCGCGCCTGGTCTGATGTCGAGAAGCCGAGGCCGGAGAGGATCGCCGCGGCGCGGGCGGGCGCGGAATGGGCGTCGATGTCGACCAGCCGGGTCTGGATTTCGGCAATCCGGTGCGGATCGTGCGCCGTCTCGGCCTCGCGCAGCAGCGCGTCGCGCTCGAGGTCGGCCTTCAGCACGACATTGATCAGGCTTTCGGGCCCGTCGGGCGCTTCCTGCGCGAGGCTGCCGATACGCCAGCGCGGCGGCAGCGCGATGCTGCCGCTCTCGGTCGGGATGTCGCCCCGGATGGCGTGAAACAGCGTCGATTTGCCGACGCCGTTGCCGCCGACAAATCCGACGCGGGCTCCGGGCACAATTTGCGCCGAGCTGTGATCGATCAACAGCCGTCCGGCGATCCGGACCGAGATGTCAGTGATGGAAAGCATGCAGCGTTGTCACCGGACACGCCGCTAAACGCAACCCGTCTGTTTGTAAAATCTCTCCCGAAGGGCTGTTGCAAAAACGCGATTGGGCTGCTCGTCAGCCCTCAACATCTAGTGGCGATCGGCTTCCCGTCGTTGCATCTCATCGAGGAGTTGCTGGAGGCGAGACGAAAGCGCGGGCTCTGGCCGCATGCTTTGCTGAAGCCGTTCACCCACGGCATCGCAGATGTAACGGCAGGTCTTGTGATCAATCTGATCGGCGTCCCTGTCGATCTTGCTCATTGTCATCGTCATGGCATGTCTCTCGGCGAGTTCCACCTCGCATGTTCGAGTAGCTCCTCGCCATGACAAGTCGCGACCCCGAATTTGGTTTCCGCGCCTTGCTCTCGCTTTGAGGTAGTGGGTCCCCTCGTATGCCCGGGTTCCCCGGCGCGCCTGAAAAAAGCCCCGGCGCGAGGGCCGGGGCGAGAAGCAAGTCAGGGGAGCAGTCGTAGATCGATGGATCAGTAGCAGCGGTTGACCAGGCGCCAGCGGGGGCCCCACGGCGTCGGCACCACCCGGCGCACGTAGCAGCCGCCACCGTAGCCATAACCGCCGTAATAGGCCGGGCCGCCGACGATGACGCGCGGACCGCCCCACCAGCCGTGGTGCCATCCACCGTGCCAGCCGCCATGCCAACCACCCCACGCAGAAGCGGAGGTCGGGGCGAGCGCGGCGGCACCGAGCGAAACCGCGGCGACGGCGGCAAGCGAGAGTTTGCGTAACATGATCGTCTCCTCGAGGTATGGGCGCGCGCGACGCGCCCGCGGTGACATTTCCCGAGACGTCCTGTGAGGCTTGCGGATGGGGGCCAGCAAGGCGTCCGATCGCTGCAGAGCCTATGTGGCTTGAGCTGAACGGCAGCGGCACGGCGCTGACAGAATGGGTTCACCTAGGTGAAATCGCGGTAAGTTGGCCGAGCCGGCCGCTGTCTGGAGGGCGCCCAAACGACGATTTTCGTCGCGAAAATGCGTCAAAACTAAAGGCTAACGCGTCACAGGGTCGCTTGCCGTTACCCCATCGCGCCGATATAAGCCCCGGCAACTCCCGGCCACGTTTACAAGGACGAAATCATGGCGATTGAACGCACCTTTTCGATCATCAAACCCGACGCCACCGAGCGCAACCTGACCGGCGCGGTCAATGCGGTGATCGAGAAGGCGGGCCTGCGGGTCGTGGCGCAGAAGCGCATCCGCATGACCCGCGGCCAGGCCGAGACCTTCTACGCCGTCCACAAGGCGCGTCCGTTCTTCGGCGAGCTGGTCGACTTCATGACCTCGGGCCCGGTCGTGGTCCAGGTGCTGGAAGGCGAGGGCGCCATCCTGAAATATCGCGACGTGATGGGCGCGACCGACCCGTCGAAGGCCGCCGAAGGCACCATCCGCAAGCTCTATGCGAAGTCGATCGGCGAGAATTCGGTGCACGGTTCGGATGCGCCGGAGACCGCGGTGATCGAGATCGCGCAGTTCTTCGCCGGCAACGAGATCGTCGGCTGACACCGTATTGCTGAAAGTGGCGCGGTCTCCCGAGGAGATCGCGTCGAAGTAGAACCGGGGAGCGGCGGACGACCGCCGCCAGGGGCGGCCGCAAGGCCGAATAGGACTCGCTGTGGACTGGCTGTGGCAGATCTTTGATCCGGCGTACATCGGCGCGTTCTTCACCGAATTCAAGAACGAGATGGCGACGCCGACGTTCTGGGTCGCCGTCGGCAAGATCATCTGGATCAACGTCCTGCTGTCGGGCGACAACGCGCTCGTGATCGCGCTCGCCTGCCGCGGGCTCGCGCCGCGCCAGCGCCTGTGGGGCATGATTCTTGGCGCCGCCGCGGCGGTGCTGCTGCGCGTCATCTTCACCGGCATCGTCGCCAGCCTGATGGAGCTTCCCTATTTGAAGCTGGTCGGCGGGCTGGCGCTGATCGTGATCGCCGCCAAGCTGCTGGTGCCGGAGCAGGAGGACGAGGACAGCGTGCACGCGGCCTCGCATCTGTGGGCCGCGGTTCAGATCGTCGTCGTCGCCGACATCGTGATGAGCCTCGACAATGTGATCGCGGTGGCCGCCGCCGCCAACGGCAGCGTGCCGCTGCTGGTGCTCGGACTTGCGATCAGCGTTCCCCTGATCGTTGCCGGCGCGGCGCTGATCATGGCGCTGCTCACCAAGCTGCCGGTCCTGGTCTGGGCCGGTGCCGCGCTGCTCGGCTGGATCGCGGGCGACGTCATCGCGACCGATCCCGCCGTGCATCCGAAGCTGGACGCGCTGTTCGCCGGACCGCTCGGTACCAAGCTCGATTCCTGGCTGACGTCGGTCGGGATGTCGCCGCAATTCGCGCATGGCGGCAATGGCGGCGAGATCGCGCTCGCGGTGCTCGGTATCATCGTGGTGCTGGTCGTGGGGTCGATCTGGCGCCGCCACGCACTCCGCAAGGCCAAGCACGCCGCCAAGGCGGCGTGAGGTCTAGCGCCGCACGATCGAGCCGGCGCGCCCGACCAGCCGCGCCAATTGCTTGAAGCGGCTGCCGACGCGGTCGGCGACCAGATCCACCATCCGGTGCTCGAACACCAGCATCAGCTTGCGGCCCTGGGTGCGGAAATGGGTTGCCGGCAGCACGCCGGTGCGCGCCGCCGTGATCAGATGCGCGACGCGAAATGCGGCGCCGAGCACGCGGGCGCGCTCGTCCATCGCCGGCGTCACCAGCGCGCGGATCTGCGGCGGCGGCTCGTTTTCCTCGCTGAGCCCGGCGTAGCGATAGAACACCGAGAGCGCGACGAAGGCGCGGCCCTGATGCGTGATCGAGCCGAAATTGCCGTTCATGATCAGGCTGAGGGTTTCCTCGCCGCGATGATCGGGATGCACCCGCCAGCCGATGTCGGAGAGCAGGCAGGCGACGTGCCGCAGCCTGCGGTCTTCCTCGGTCTCGCGCAGCCTGACGACGCGCACCAGCCGGTCGGTCCACGCCGTCAGCTCCTGGGCGTGGCGGGCCGAGCGCGACAGCAATTCGTTGAGATTCTGCGCGGCGCAGAGCAGTCCGTCCTTGGCGCGTTCGGCCTGCGGCAGCATCTCGTAGAGCAGGCCCTCGCGTACGCCGAAGGTCGAGAACACGATGGTCTTCGGCTGGGCCACGCGGATGATGTATTCGAGCACGAGCGCGGCGTAGGCCAAGAGCGGCCGCCGCGCATCGGCGACCGACTCGATATTGGCCAGCATGTTGGTGGCCGCCAGCCGTCGCAGCCGCTGCGCGAAGTCGAGTGCGTCGGCCGCCGGGATCGAATAGCCGTGCATCACCTTGAGCGGGTAGCCGCTCTGGATGATGTGAATGCGCGCCAGCGCACGCCAGGTGCCACCGACCGCATAGAAGGTACGGCCGCGCCCGGTCTTGAGCTGGGCGACGCCGAGCAGCTCGTTCTTGACGATGCGTTCGGCGCGCTTGAGCGATTTGTTGGAGAGGTCCTGCAGCGCGAGGCTGCCGAGCGGCAGCGTCACGCCGCTGCGCACGCGGCTGCCCTTGACGTCAATCAATTCGAGCGAGCCGCCGCCGAGATCACCGACGATGCCGTTCGGATTGTGCACGCCCGAGACGACGCCGAGCGCGGACAGCTTCGCTTCACGCGGTCCGGTGAGGATCTCGATCTTGGCGCCGCAGATGCGCTCGGCCTTGGCGATGAAGTCCGGACCGTTCTTGGCGTCGCGGCAGGCCGCGGTCGCGATCGCGTAGACGCGGCCGACTTGCTGGATCTTGCACAGCGCACGAAAACGGCGCAGCGCGGTGAGCGCCTTGTTGACGGCATCGGTTGCGAGCAGGCCGGTGCTCTGCACCTCGCGTCCGAGCCCGCACAGCGCCTTCTCGTTGAAGATGGTGATGAGGCTGCGCGCCATCGCCTCGTAGACCACGAGACGAACCGAGTTCGAGCCGATATCGATGACAGCGACGCTGGAAGCGCGCTTCCGCGGCCGCTTCACCGTAAGGCCCCCTTAAGACGATGGCTGCTGACGCTCGTTGCGACGCGTGAGACGGCGCGGTGAAGATTCCTTGAGAGACTTACCACGGCCGGACAGACTCGGATTTGTCATGAAGTAGTCATGCAGATTGAAGGGCTCTTCGCCTTTCGCGGCCTTCATACGCGTTGACGACCCATCCGGCAACAATTGCCAGCTTTGCTCGGTGTCCTTCAGGTTCGCGACCATGATCTGTTCGAGAACCTGCTGATGCACCGTGGGATTTTGCAGCGGACAGAGAACCTCGACGCGACGGTCGAGGTTCCGCGGCATCATGTCGGCGGACGAGATATACACAGCAGCTTTTGTGCTCGGCAGGCCCTGACCCATGCCGAAGCAATAGATTCGGCCGTGTTCCAGGAACCGGCCGATCACCGATTTGACGCGGATGTTCTCCGACAGTCCCGGCAGCCCCGGCCGCAGGCAGCAGATGCCGCGCACCACGAGCTCGACCGAGACGCCGGCCTGCGAGGCCTCGTACAGCGCGTCGATGATATCGGGATCGACCAGCGCATTCATCTTCATCCAGACCGCGCCGGGCCGGCCGTGCTTGACGTGGGCGATCTCGCCGTGGATGTGCTCGATGATCCGCTTGCGCAGCGTCAGCGGCGACACCGCCATCTTCTCGATGTCGCTCGGCTCGGCATAGCCGGTGATGTAGTTGAAGACCCGCGCGACGTCGCGGCCGATGATCGGATCCGAAGTGAAGTAGGAGAGGTCGGTGTAGATGCGCGCGGTGACCGGGTGATAGTTGCCGGTGCCGGTGTGCACATAGGTCGTGAGATTGCCGCCCTCGCGGCGCACCACCATCGACAGCTTGGCATGCGTCTTCAATTCGATGAAGCCGTAGACCACCTGCACGCCGGCGCGTTCGAGGTCGCGGGCCCAGCGGATGTTGGCTTCCTCGTCGAAGCGCGCCTTCAGCTCGATCAGCGCGGTCACCGACTTGCCGGCTTCGGCGGCTTCCGCCAGCGCCCGCACGATCGGCGAGTTGTTCGAGGTGCGATAGAGCGTCTGCTTGATCGCGACCACGTCGGGATCGCGTGCTGCCTGCTGCAGGAACTGCACCACGACGTCGAAGGATTCGTAGGGGTGATGGACCACGAGGTCCTTCTGGCGAATGGCGGCGAAGATATCGCCGCCATGATCGCGCACCCGCTCGGGGTGGCGCGGCACATAGGGCGGGAATTCGAGGTCGGGGCGATTGAGGCGGGTGAGCTGCGACAGCTCGTTCATCGCCAGCACTCCGTCGACCAGGATCACTTCGTCGTCTGCTGCCGACAGGGCGTGCTGCACGAAGATGCGCAGCTCCTCTGGCATCGTGGCCTCGATCTCGAGCCGGATCACCGACCCGCGGCGGCGCCGCTTGAGCGCGGTCTCGAACAGGCGAACGAGGTCTTCGGCCTCTTCCTCGATTTCGAGTTCGGAGTCCCTGATGATGCGGAATGCGCCCTGGCCCTTGACGGTGTAGCCGGGGAACAGGCGGCCGATGAAGAGACCGGTAGCCTGCTCCAGCGTGATCAGCCGCGCCGGCGCGCCTTCCTTGGTGGAGGGGATGCGGATGAAGCGGTCGATCTTGCCGGGCATGCGGATCAGCGCGTTCATCGCCTTGCCGTCGGAGATCCGCGACAATTGCAGCGCCACCGTGAAGCCGAGATTCGGGATGAACGGGAAGGGATGCGCCGGGTCGATCGCCAGCGGCGTCAGCAACGGGAAGATGTTGTGGAGGAAGTGATCCTCGATCCAGCTGCGCTCGGACTTGGTGACGTCGCGGGCGTCGACCAGCTGGATGCCGACCTTGGCCAGGATATCCCGCAGGTCGCTCCAGATCGCCTGCTGGTCGGAGGCGAGCTGCGAGACTGTCTTGTTGATCATCACGAGCTGATCGGCCGGCAGCAGGCCGTCCGGGCTGCGCTCGGTAATGCCCTCGCGGACCTGCGCCTTGATGCCGGCGACACGGACCATAAAGAACTCGTCGAGGTTATTCGCCGAAATCGACAGGAAGCGGACCCGCTCCAGCACGGGATGGCCGAGATTGACCGATTCCTCGAGCACCCGCCGGTTGAAGTGCAGCCAGGAGAGCTCCCGGTTAATGAAGCGCTCGGGGCTGGTCGCGATTGCGGGAATGGCGGGAAATTCCGCCTCTTTTTCTTTGATTTCAGTAGCTTGTACCGAGTCCATCAAGTGCTGGTCCAATTCAGGGCAGGGGGCCAGGGCGGTCTAGCCGAGAGCCGCAGAGACCATGTGATATTGCGATGACGTTTCGATGACATTGATGTTCCGCTCACCTGCGCCGTCAAGCCGCGGGGATGGATCAGGCATCGCGCAACAGCTCCGCCGCCAGCGCCCGAGTGACCGGACGGCCGAGCCGGAGTGCCTCGGTATCCAGGAGCTCGACCGCTTGCCGGACGGCAACGTAGGAACGCTCGATCCGGTTGCTCAGATAGCTGACGAGCGGTTCGTCCACGCTCATCTGGCGGTCGGCGCAGAACTTGACGATCAGGCCGCGGAACAGCTGGTCGTCCGGCGGCAGCAGCGTCACGGTCGGCACCGCGCGGAGCCGCGACCGCAGGTCGCGCAATTCGATCTCGAACGCCGACGGCGGAACGCGCGCCGTGATCAGCACGTAGGCATCGTCCTGGCGCGCCAGATTCATCAGATGAAACATCGCGCGCTCGTCGAAATCCGACGGCCTCAGATCCTCGACCACCAGCGCACCGGTCGCAAGCGCGGTCGGCACCGTGTCGGCGGTCAGCGCATGCGCCGCGGTCGAGCGCGCGCCGGCGGTCTCGGCCCAGATCGCGGCGAGGTGGCTTTTGCCGGAGCCGTCAGGCCCGACCAGCAGCATGATTCGGTTCGGCCAGTCCGGCCAGCCGTCGATCAGCGCCAGCGCCGCCTCATTGGCAGGGCCCTCGAGGAAATCGTCGCGGGTCAGCTTCTCCTCGTGCGGCAGGGCCAAGGCCAATTGACGAGGTTGAACGCTACTGGCCACGCAAGTCTCCAAACCACTTCATTTTAGCCATGCGCAAACGCGTCGCGTTTGTCGCGGGAAAACCGGCTTCCGCTTTTCCGGATCCCGCCTACCGAGCTTCGATCGTGCTCATGTGCCGCACCCACTCCACGAGATAGAGGGACACCGAACCCAAAGTAAAGATCGTGACCAGGCCCATCAGGATCAGGTCGTAAGGGTGTGGCTGAAAGCCGAAGCCGAGCGAGGCCAGCACCAGCGCTGCGAACGCGACCTGCGCCACCGTGTTCAGCTTCGACACCATCAGCGGCTTCATCTCGACCGGCTTGTCGAACAACCATGACACAATCACGGCGGAGACGATCATGATGTCGCGTGACACCACGAGAATCACGATCCAGCGCGGCACCGCGCCCCAGATTCCGAGCGCGACATAGATCGACACCAGGAGCGCCTTGTCGGCGAGCGGATCGAGCAGGGCGCCGAGCTCGCTCGTCATGTTGAAGCGCTTGGCGAGGAAACCATCGACCGCGTCCGAGACGCCGGCGATCACGAAGATCGCGAACGCAATCTCCATCTGGCTGGACACGATGGCCCAGACGATCACCGGCACCAGGATGATGCGGCCGAGGGTGATGATGTTCGGAATGCTCAACTTGGATCGCTTCCCGGCTAGAAGCCTGATTTTACTCGATATCCGGCTCTTTTGCGCAGCCGCCTTGTGTTATCTACATAGTATCGCGGCGGCAGCGCCGCGAGCCATTGCGCGGGGGCGGAATTCCTCGTAACCAGCCCCTGATCATCTGGAATTGGGCATGACCGAGCGCAAAAACGGGCTCACTTACGCGGATTCGGGTGTCGATATCGACGCCGGCAATCGACTGGTCGATCTGATCAAGCCGATGGTGCGGGCCACCGCGCGGCCTGGCGCGGACGCCGAGATCGGCGGCTTCGGCGGGCTGTTCGACCTCAAGGCCGCCGGCTTCAAGGATCCGGTCCTGGTGGCCGCGACCGATGGCGTCGGCACCAAGCTGAAGATCGCGATCGAGACCGGCATTCATGGCGGCATCGGCATCGATCTGGTCGCGATGTCGGTCAACGACCTCGTCGTGCAGGGCGCGGAACCGCTGTTCTTCCTCGACTATTTCGCCTGCGGCAAGCTCCATCCGGAGGCCACCGCGCAGATCGTCGCCGGCATCGCTGAGGGCTGCCGGGAATCCGGCTGCGCGCTGATCGGCGGCGAAACCGCCGAGATGCCCGGCCTCTACAAGGATGGCGATTACGACCTCGGCGGCTTCGCGGTCGGCGCGGCCGAGCGCGGCACCTTGCTGCCGACGAAGGATATCGCGGCCGGCGATGCCGTGATCGGGCTGGCTTCCTCCGGCGTGCATTCCAACGGCTATTCGCTGGTGCGCAAGATCGTCGAGCAGTCCGGCGTTGCCTATGACGCGCCGGCGCCGTTCGCGCCGGTCATGACGCTTGGCGCCGCGCTGCTGACGCCGACCCGGCTCTATGTGAAATCCTGCCTGCGCGCGATCCGCGACACCGGCGCGGTGAAGGGCCTCGCCCACATCACCGGCGGCGGCTTCACCGACAACATTCCGCGCGTGCTGCCGAAGCATCTCGGCGTCGGCATCGATCTGGCGCGGCTGCCGGTGCTGCCGGTGTTCAAATGGCTGGCCGAGCAGGGCGGCATCGCCGAGCTCGAGCTGCTGCGCACCTTCAACTGCGGCATCGGCATGATCGCGATCGTCAAGGCTGATGCGGTCGACGCCGTGACCGAGGCGTTCACCGCCGGCGGCGAGACCGTGACGTTGCTCGGCGAGGTGATCGAAGCCAAAGGCGAGCATCGCGTGGTCTATAACGGTCATCTCGATCTCTCGCGATGAAGCGCCGCGTCGCCATCCTGATCTCCGGCCGCGGCTCCAACATGGCCGCGCTGATCGAGGCTGCGAAGGCTGCGGATTTCCCAGCCGAGATCGTGGCCGTGATCTCGAACCGCGCCGATGCCGCCGGGCTCGAGAAGGCGGCCGCCAGCGGCATTGCGACCATCGTCATCGAGAGCAAGCCGTTCGGCAAGGACCGCGCCGGCTTCGAGGCCGTGCTGCAGCGCGCGCTCGACGACAGGCAGGTCGAGTTGATCTGCCTCGGCGGCTTCATGCGGCTGTTCACCGCCGAGTTCGCGCGGCACTGGTACGGGCGGATGCTCAACATCCATCCCTCGCTGCTGCCTTGCTTTCCGGGTCTCGATCCGCACGGCCAGGCGTTGCGTGCAGGGGTCAAGCTGTCCGGAGCGACGGTGCATTTCGTGATCCCGGAGACCGACGCCGGACCGATCGTGATGCAGGGCGCGGTCACGGTCGCTGACGACGACACCGCCGAGACGCTCGCCGCGCGCGTGATCACCATCGAGCATCGCATCTATCCGGAGGCGCTGCGGCTGCTGGCAAGCGGCCGGCTCAAGCTCGAAGGCGATCTCTGCAAGACCCTGGGCAGCGGCGCAACCGACCATACCCTGATCGCGCCGGCGCCTTAGCGCGCGGTTGCAGGAGACATCCCCCGGGGTGATGCGGCCGGGGGAGGCATCAGGATGAATTCCGCTGGCAGCGGCGTTCAGTGAACCTTGAGGTTCTCTGCCGACGCCTTGCCGCGGTTCTCGACCAGCTCGTACTCGACGGACTGGTTCTCGTTCAATGTGCTGAGGCCCGCGCGCTCGACCGCCGAGATGTGGACGAACACGTCCTTGTCGCCGACGGCTGGCTTGATGAACCCGTAACCTTTGGTCGGGTTGAACCATTTGACGGTACCCTTCGGCATCGTCTCTCTCCCAGTTTAGACATAAAAAAGACGCGGCCACGTTTTCCACGTGCCACGCCACAAGCGGACTTTGCGCTGTCTGTTCACTTCCCGGGTCGTCAGATCCAAAGTCTTCAAGTCCGAAGTTTCGCCTCTCGAGGCCCTGTACATCGAAGCCTTGGATATCAACGTCGCGAAACGCACAGTCGAACGGCCGCAAATCCGATTGTGAACGGATTGCAACACGAAAATTGCGCCTTAGCAAGCGCGGTGGTCTTGCGTGACGCAACCTCAGCCTGTGCCGGTCGAACTCCGGGGCAACGCGTTCGGCCACTGGCCGACTGCCGGTGGAACCTGGCGCGCATCAGGCGGACGCGCTAACCCCGGTCCACCCGCACCACGCGGCCCTTGTCGATCGCCAGCGCGAGCTGGCCGTGCTTGAGCTTGAGCGCGGCCTCGCCGAACAGTTCGCGGCGCCAGCCGTGCAGGGCGCCGACCTCGGCCTGATCGCTGGCCGCGATCTGCTCGAGGTCGTCGACGGTGGCGATCACCTTGCTGGCGACGCCGTGGCGCTCCGAGGTCATGCGCAGCAGCACCTTCAACAGCTCGACGGTCGCCGCGCCGTTGGAATTGTTTCTCGGCTTTTCCAGCTTGGGCAGCATGGCCTGGTCGCGGGCGAGCCCGCGCTGCACGGCGGCAATGATGTCGGCGCCCCATTTCGAGCGCTCAAAGCCCTTCGGCAGCGAGCGCAGATTGCCGAGCTTCTCCAGCGAGGTCGGCGCATGGGTGGCGATATCGCCGACCGCATCGTCCTTGAGCACGCGCGAGCGCGGCACGTCGCGGCTCTGCGCCTCCTGCTCGCGCCAGGCCGCGACCTCGATCAGCACCGCGAGCTCGCGCGGCTTGCGCACGCGGGTCTTGAGCCGCTCCCAGGCGCGCTCCGGATGGAAGTCGTAGGTCTTCGGCGAGGTCAGGACCTCCATCTCCTCGCTGACCCAGTCGCTGCGGTCGCGCTTCTTCAGATCGGCGTCGAGCGCCGCGAACACTTCGCGCAGATGGGTCACGTCGGAGACGGCGTAATGCAGCTGCTCGTCGCTCAGCGGCCGGCGCGACCAGTCGGTGAAGCGATGGGTCTTGTCGGGGCGGTGGCCGGTGACGCGGTCGACGAGCTGGTCGTAGGCGATGCTGTCGCCATAGCCGAGCACCATGGCGGCGACCTGGGTGTCGAAGATCGGATGCGGGATCGTGCCGGACAGGTGCCAGACGATTTCGATGTCCTGCCGCGCGGCGTGGAATACCTTGAGCACGGCCTCGTTCGACATCAGGTCGAAGAACGGCTTGAGGTCGATGCCGGGTGCCAGCGCGTCGACCACGACCGCTTCTTCCGCGCTCGCCATCTGCACGACGCAGAGCAGCGGATAGTAGGTCGTCTCCCGCAGGAACTCGGTGTCGACAGTGATGACCTTGTGTTTGGCGAGCCGGTCGCAGGCGGCGGCGAGGTCGGAGGTCGTGCTAATCAAATCCATGAAGTGTCCATAACGGCTTGACCACACGCGTTCTGCCGAAAGGGCAGCTATGTCAAGGGTCTTGCAGGGATTTTGGCCCCGCGCGGGGTGAGGGACGGGCCATTTTTGAATTGATTGGGCATGATTCGAGGGTGTTTTCGGCCCGGTCGTGCCGGGAATTCGGCCGTCGTGCGGGCGAAAGGCTGGGGCCCGTAGCCATTGAATTTGATACTGAATGGGATCGCTGCCCCAGCACCGCGCAACAATTCTCACATGGAGTAACGGGTTCTGGCCTTCGCTAGGACGGCACCGAACGTATGGTACCGCCGACGTCCACAATCGTCGTCCCTGCGAAAGCACTAGGGCATTTACACATCTCTTCGAGGCTAGAAAACCGACTCATCATCAAGGGGTTAGCTACAAGGCGAGAGCCGAAATCGGTGGGCGCAACCCTAGTGCAGACGAGCAAGTTCTCCGCAGTTTTCGGCCAACTCTTTGAGAAGACTCCGGAAAGACTGCGGAGGATATGTATATACGCTATTGCGAAAGCAGGGACCCATAACCACAGGGCTGTGTTGTTGAAACGAGCTGTGGCCACAGCTCTGCAAGCCAATTCGCATTCGTGGTTATGGGTCCCGGCCTTCGCCGGGACGACACCGAATGTATTGCGCTGCCGGTGGGTCACACCTTCGCATCCTCAGGACATGAGTTGCCCGGCGCATCTCGACCCGCATTCGTGACGATCGCGAAGCGCCCCTCGATCAGGTGAGACGGGCGAACCATACGCTGAGTTTGTCTTTCGGATAAAGCGAAATATTTTCGCGTTGGGGCTTGCGCCGTCGGGCAACTCAGTGGCAGGGGGCCTGTCATGGCGCGCAAAATCGAATGGCTCCGCGCGCAAATTCGTACGTCACGCCATCGTTCGCCGGGCGCCTTTGTCGCGCCGAGTGCCGAGCATGCCGGAGGTCGGATGGTGGCGCCCGAGGGGGCGACTCTGGTTTCGCCTACAGAATTGGCGAACGTCATCGCAGTCGGCGAAGGGCCAAAATACCAGCGCGTGCTCTATCTCGAATATCCGAGCGACCGAGGGCAGAGTGCGTCTTCGATCGGCCTGCTCCTTGTTTTCGCACTTTGTGAACGCGTCCAGTCTGGGGTAAACAGGTCCCTTGGCATCGTCGAACGAGGCCCATTGTCGCCAATGGCCCGCAGTCGGACGGATCACAATGCCGGAGAAACAGCCAAGCGCCGATATGGAGGCTGCTCTCAAGCACTGGCTCGAAACCGTTGATCTCGGCCAGTATAGCGACCTCTTTGTCCTGCATCGCATCGGTTTGGACATCCTGCCCGATTTGACCGAGCAGGATCTGGTCGAACTTGGACTTCCGCTGGGAGACCGCAAGCGCTTGCAGCGCGCGGTTGCTTCCCTGACCCGTTCGGCAAAAGGTCCCGCCGGCGGTAGGAGCGTCGCGGAAGGCGCAGCGGTGAGCGCCGAGAGGCGCCAGCTGACCGTGATGTTCTGCGACATGGTCGGATCGACCTCGCTGTCCGAGCAGTTCGATCCCGAAGACGTCCGCGACATGATCGCGAGCTTCAGGGAAAAGTGCGTCAGCGTGGTCAAGCGGTACGAAGGCTTCGCGGCCCGCTACCTCGGGGACGGCATTCTGGTCTATTTTGGCTATCCGAATGCCCATGAGGATGACGCCGAGCGGTCGGTGCGTGCGGCGCTCGAAATTGTACGGAGCCTGTCGTCGGCGAGAGCGAGTGACGCCCGCGACGTTGCAAGTCATGGGCCCAGTGTGCGCATCGGGATTGCGACCGGCCTTGTTGTCGTCGGAGACCTGGTTGGACAGGACACCGAGGAGCACGATTCCGCAGTCGGCGAGACGCCAAATCTGGCAGCCCGTCTGCAGGCCTTGGCGCCTCCGGACGGCGTCGTCATTGCGTCTTCGACGCAATCCCTGCTGAGAGGAAAGTTCGACTACCAGGACTTCGGATTGCACGCGCTGAAGGGGATATCCGCGAAGGCCCAGGCCTGGCTCGTGGTTCGGCCCTGCCGCGCCGAGACGCGATTTGCCGCGGCCATGGGCTCCAGATTGACGCCGCTCGTCAACCGCACCGAAGAGGTGGCGTTGCTGCTCACGCGTTGGCAGCAAGCGAAAGCCCATGAGGGGCAGGTCGTGCTGCTGACGGGCGAGCCGGGAATTGGAAAATCCAGGATCGTTCAGGAATTGCGGGAGCGGATCGCAGGTGATCAGCACGGACAAGTTTCGTTCCAGTGCTCTCCCTATTACAGCAGCACCGCTTTTCATCCCTTCATCGAGCATCTCAAATTCGCGCTTGGCCTTGACGGCGAGAACGCGTCTGCGCTTTGGCTGACAAAGCTTGAAGCCGGTGTCGCCGCCTCGAACGGCGAGGCGGCGACAGTGGTGCCGATCCTTGCGGCGTTGCTTTCAATTCCCACCGGGGACCGCTACGCGGCCCTGGATCTCTCGCCGCAACAGCTGAAGGATGCGACGATCGCCACGCTCGTCAACCATCTGCTCGCGCAAGCGCGCGAGCAGACGCTCCTGGTCGATTTTGAGGACGCACATTGGATCGATCCCACCTCGCGGGCCGTGCTCGATCTGCTGGTGGAGAACGTTCGCACCACGTCGATCCTTGTCGTGATCACCTGTCGTCCGGAGTTTCAGCCGGGCTGGAAGGATCACGCGCACACCATCAGTGCGAACCTCAAGCGTCTCGGCCGACAGGTCCGCACGATATTGGTCGAACGTGTGGCTGGAGAAAAGGAGCTTCCCCGAGAGGTGATTGAGGACATCATTGTCAAAACCGATGGCGTGCCGCTCTTCCTTGAAGAGCTGACCAAGGCCGTTCTCGAATCCGACGTCTTGACTGAGCAACATGGACGTTACGTCTTGTCCGGTCCGTGGCATCAGCTCGCTATTCCCGCGACATTGAACGATTCCCTGATGGCCCGCCTCGACCGGATGGGATCATTCAAGAAAATCGCGCAGATCGGCGCCACCATCGGCCGCGAGTTTTCTTATGAGATCCTTCGCGAGGTTGCCGAGGCGCCGGCGGACCAGATCGAAGCCGCCCTGAACCATCTGGAGGCAGCCGGATTGATCGTCCGCTTCGGCTTTCTGCCGGAGGCGCTGTACTCGTTCAAGCACGTGATGATCCAGAATGCGGCGCATGAAAGCTTGTTGCACAGGGAAAGACGGACGCTGCACGCCAAGATCGCACGCGTGCTGGCCGAAAAATATCCGGAAAAGATCGAGCGCGAACCGGAGCTTCTTGCCTACCACCTGACCGAGTCTGGCCAAAGCGAGCCGGCTGCGGGCTTCTGGCTCAAGGCCGGAAAGCAGGCCGCAATGAAGGGTGCGACTCTGGAGGCGATCGGTCATTTGCGTCGTGGGCTCGGGGTTCTGCAAGCCTCACCCCGCATGCAGGACCGAAACGAGTCCGAGCTTGAGCTTCGCATCGCCCTGGGCACCGCCCTGATCGCGGCAAAGGGATACGCCGTCCAGGAAGTCGAGGAGAACTATGTTCGCGCGCTCGAACTCGGCCGGAATCTTGGCAACATGGCGAAGGTCTTTGCGGCGACGCGCGGACTTTGGGTGTGCCACTTCATCCGCGGCGATCTCGCACGGGCGCATGAGCTGAGCGCGGAGCTCCTGCGGTTCGCAAGGCGCGAGGCATCGAACCAAAGTTCGTCCGCGACGCAACAGACGGGATATCTGATCGAGGCGCATCGGGCGATCGCGATGACCATGCTGTACCGCGGGCGGTTTGTCGCCGCCGAACATCACCTTCATCGCTTCAGGAATCTGTACAGTCCTGATCTACACGGCGCCCTGACGGCAACGCATGGCATCCATCCTGGCATCGTCTCGCTCTCGTATCTCGGGTACGTGTCGTGGTTTCTGGGCCGTCCTGACGCGGCGTGCCGATATAGCCAGCAGGCTATTTCGGAAGCGGAAGACCTTCGCCACCCCTTCACGCTGTCGTTTGCGCTGACATTCGGCGCTTACGTTTGCCAGCATCTCCGCGATGTCGAAGGGACCCACGACTACACCAACAGGGCACTGGCTCTCTCATCGGAACACGGCTTCCTGCATTGGAAGCATCAGACGACCATCCTGCGAGGATGGGCGATGACCGAGCTTGGGAATGTCGATGAGGGATTGAACCAGATGCGAATGGCCATCGACGGTTACGAGGGCATGAGCGCTCGGCTAGCCAGTTGCTGGTTCAGGAGCCTGCTCGCGAAGGCTTATGCAAGTGCCGGCTTGCCGGATGCTGCCTTGCACGAACTCGACAGCGCATTGGCGATCGGGAGAAGAACGGGAGAGCATTTTTACGAAGCCGAGATCTATCGTCTGCAAGGTGAGATGACACTCAATCACGCGAAATCATCGTCCGTCGAATCCGCCGAGCGAATGTTCCTCGCCTCGATCGAGCTGGCGCGCAGGCAAAGCGCGCGGTCCTTAGAATTGCGGTCAGCTGTCAGCCTGGCGCGCCTTTGGCGACATTCCGGCAAACAGGCGCGAGCGGCCGAGCTGCTGCTACCCGTTGTCCGAACGTTCACGGAAGGTCTAGGTACGCCTGACGTCAAGGAAGCGCTCGAGCTGGCGAATGAACTGACAATGGAAATGCCCGGAGATCATGAATGGAGCGGGCGGGTCTGAGGATACAGAGGCGCCCCGGGCGCCGTCCGCCCGCTTGCGCCTGACCGTCGTCTCCACGCATCGCAGATGAATGATGGTGTTCGCTTCGGCCCAAGTTCGCGGCGGCGGCAACGTTGGGTGGATGCTGTTCCGGCGATGTGCGCCGGACTGATCAGCGGTTGGCGATGCGCCTGGCCTCGATTGGCGGGGCAACGTCGTCCCGATCGATCCGGGCTTCGCCCGCACGAATGCGCGACGGCCATCCGTGCCGCGAGGCCAGCGTCGTCAGCCTGTCCCTGACGAGATAATGCACGGGGCCTTCGAGGAAGCGCCAGACGAACCATGCCAGCAGCACCATGCCCGTCACGACCAGCGCGGTCGACAGCGCGTCCGGCGTTGGCGTGATCAGGAGCAGGATGACGTAGCCGAGCTGCAGATGCAGCAGATAGAGCGGGTAGGTGATGCCTCCCACGGCCCTGACGAGGCTTTCCGGCAGCGGCACCGACTTGATACGGGTGGCGGCGAACACAATGCCGAGCGAGACGATGCAGATCACCGTCACGACGCGGGGATCGAAGCTGCCATGGGTGTGGACGCCGAGCCGCTCCAGCTTGTGCACGGCCTGGAACGTCGCCGTGCCTATCGCCAGCGTCAGCAGGCTGTAGAGCCTGGTGTCGCGCCGTCCGCGGTAGTGCTCATAGATCAGGAGCCCGACGGCGAAGAAGCCACTGTCGTCGGCCATGAACAGCTTCTCGAACAGGGGAACGTCGAGGGTCAGCTCATTGGCGAAGGTGATCGCGATCCACGCCACGATGATCGTGTCGATGCGCCGCGGAAAGATGCCCCAGGCCAGGAACAGCGCGATCCAGACGTAGAACACGACCTCGATCACCAGCGACCAGTAGGCGTCGTCCATGTAGGGCTGACCGAGCATCGGGGCCGCGATGAACAGGTTTGCCAGCCATTGCCCCCACGTCACGTGGAAATACGCGTGGCCCAGCAGCAACGTCGCGAGGAAGGTCAGCGTCATGCAGATGACAAAGGTCGGATAGATCCGGCTGAAGCGGGCGATTGCGAAACCGACCGGCGTGCGGCTTTCGGCCGAATAGGCAATGACGAAGCCAGAGATCGCGAAGAACACCGGGACGCCGAGGAAGCCGTATTGCGCGACCGGGGCGAGGTATGGAATCGCCACTTTTTGCACGCCGTTCGATGCCACGCCCCAGAAGCCGTAATGATACAGGATCACGGCCCCGACCGCGGCAAGCCGCAGCAGGTCCAGCACGGGAACCCGGGTCGGATCCGGTTGTTTAGAAGCGTTCGGCATATATCCGCTATCGTGGCGGCGAGGCATGAAGGCGTTCTTAATCCACCCGGCGAAACGACCGCGCGGTCATTCACGATTGCAGGAGCCCCGTGGCGATGCCGGCGGCCGCGCTGAGCATGACCACCACGAGCGGCGGCGCGCGCCATGCCGTGAGCAGGACAAAGCCGGCCAGCGCGATGCCGAAATCGAGCGGACGGTGGATGCTGCTGGTCCACACCGGATTGTAGAGCGCGGCCCCCAGAATGCCGACGACGGCGGCGTTGACGCCGCGCATCATCGCCTGCGCCGCCGGCCGTTTGCGAAAGCTGTCCCAGAACGGCAGCGCCGCGAGCAGCACGAGAATTCCCGGCAGGAAGATACCGACGAGGCCGACGATCGCGCCCGGCAGGCGGCCGATCACGGCGCCGAGATAGGCGGCAAAGGTGAATAGCGGGCCCGGTACCGCCTGCGCGGCGCCGTAGCCCGTCAGGAACGCATCGTCGCCGATCCAGCCCGGCGTCACTACGGCTTCGCGCAGCAGCGGCAACACGACGTGGCCGCCGCCGAACACCAGCGCGCCCGAGCGGTAGAAGGCCTCGAACAGGCCGAGGCCGGGCCATGTCCGCGACAGCAGCGGCAGTCCGACCAACAGCGCGACGAACAGGATCAGCGCCGCGACGCCAACACGGCGCGATACCGGCATCGCGATATGGGTGACCCCGTTGGCCTGTTGCGCCCGGCAGAGCCAAAGCCCGGCGATAGCGCCGAGCACGATGGCGCCGATCTGCGCGATCGACGACGAACTGGCGAGGATGACGAGTGCCGCGACCGTCGCGATCGAGGCGCGTTCGCGGTCGGGGCAGAGCGAGCGCGCCATGCCCCAGACCGCCTGGGCGACGATCGCCACCGCAACCAGCTTGAGGCCATGCACCAGGCCACTACCCGCAGGGCCGCTCAATCCGCTGGCGCCGAAGGCAAACAGCACGAGCGCGATCGCCGAGGGCAGCGTGAATCCGGTCCAGGCCGCCAGCGCCCCCAGGTACCCGGCGCGCATCAGGCCGAGCGAAAAGCCGACCTGGCTGCTCGCAGGGCCCGGCAGGAATTGGCAGAGCGCGACCAGATCCGCATAGGCCTGTTCGTCAAGCCAGCGCCTGCGGGTGACGAACTCGTCGCGGAAATAGCCGATATGGGCGATCGGGCCGCCGAAGCAGCTGACGCCGAGCTTGAAGAAGATGAGCAGCACCTCGAGCGGCGAGTGCGTCGAGCTCGCGGTGGAGGGCGGTGTGCCGGGCTGCGGGACGTCGGTGTCGTTCAAGCGTCGTCAATTCCCGCAATTTGCGTCCCAGGTCAGGACTCGTCAGCGCGAGCATATCGCCATTCGATGACGTTTGAGCGCGTTATTTCTCGCGGCTCTCACTCGCAGCGGATGTTCTTCGACGGCCGGCGCGCGGCGGGCATCGCCAACACGACGAGACAGAGCGCGATCATCGCCAATCCCATAAATTCGAATGCAAATGCGTCCACGGGCCATTCTCCCCCATCAGAAACAGTTAGACTTGTTGGGGGAGCGTTGACGCGCTGTTAAGCCTTATGGTTACCGCTGCCGGCCTCGGCGCATGGTGGAGAGTGAGTTAACGCTCACATGGAGCGTTAGGCGGCCACGCTGAGCGGTCCGGTGCGCAGCTTCAGATCCACCGGGGTCGGGTTGCGCAGGATGTCCAGCACGGGGCAATGACGGTCGACGGTGTCCTTCAGCCGAGCGATGTCTGCCGCGGAGGCCGGACTGTCGATGGCGACCTCGGCCTCGATCTGCTGGAAACCAGCTCGCACGTCTGGATCGACGCTGAAGAAGCCGCGCAGATCGATGGCGCCCGACAGCTTGACGGACACGCCGTTGAGGGGAATGCCGAGCGCGTCGGCATAGAGCCGATAAGTGATCTCCTGGCATGAGCCGAGCGCGGCGAGGATGTACTCGACCGGGTTCGGTGCGGTGTCCAGGCCGCCCAGCGCCGGCGGCTCGTCGACGCTGACATTGAATTGCCGCACGGCAACGCGGCTATTGACGCCGTCGCCGAGTTGCGAAGTCGCCTGGAACACGGCCTGCGCCTGCGCCGGATCGGCGCCGAGCGCCTGTTGGGTGTCTGCGAAAACCTGCCTGAACCTGAAGCTCATCGTTCGTCTTCCCCATGGCATCAATCACGAGAGGCTGATCGAACGGCCCATGCAGGGCAATAGTCGCGAGATAAAAACGACAGCAGCTCCGCGAAGCGCGAAATTTGCAGCAGCATTTTTCCCGCGCGCGTCGATGCGTAGGATGAGTAGAGCCAACGGGGCCGCGCAAGGCGCGGCCCGATGATAGAACTCCGCGAAACCCATAGTGGTGCCGCTCGCGAGATGAGCTGATGGGTTTCGCTGCGCTCTACCCATCCTACGGGCTACCCATCCTGCCGTGTCACGCGGCGAGGGCGTCCTGGTTGATCTCACCCTTGGCGAGCGCCGTCAGCAGCGTGTCGACGTGCCGCTCTTCGTCGAGACTGTCGTGCAGGAGCCGCTGGTCGTCGCGCAGGTTGAGCTGGCCTGCGAGGGCGGCCGCGCTGCCATAGGCGGCGATCTCGTAATGCGCGAGCTTCTGCGCCGACGCGACGAGGCCGGCATCGCGCAGATTGTCGTCGGGCAGCAGCGAAACCATCTTGGCGGTCTCGTGGATCAGCGCCTGCATGGCCTGGTCGGTGTGCTCAAGCGGATCGGCGCCGTGCATGCGCAGCAGCGACTTCAGCCGCTCGCCCTGCACGATGGTCTCGCGGTGATGGCGGCTGAACGCATCCTTGAGCGACGGATGCGAGGCGATCTCCGCCATCCGCGCCAGCGCCACGGCGAGCTGATCCTCGACGCTTGCGAGTTCCTGAAGCTCGGCGACATACATGTCCTTGAAGCTGGTGATCCTCATCGTGAAACCTTTCTTGTTTCTTCGTTGTTTCGGCGTTCAGGCGGTGTGGCCGCCGGAACCGGAATCGACCGGCGTCTTCTTGGCGCGTTGCGGCGTCATCTTCGCCGGGTCCGGTTGCCCGGGCACGCCGCGCGGCCCGAGTTGCCGGCGCTGCAGATCGTCCTCGGAGAAGGGCGGCTCGACGCCGTTCGGGTTGCTGCGCTCGATCGCGGTTTTCAGGTCGTCATCGCGCTGGTTCATACTGGCGCTCCATCAACAGGCGGCACGGAACCTGGATCGGACGAGACCGCACGTTCCGCGCTGACCGGCCAACGATGCGCGCGCGAAATCGTTGCAAACAAATCGGGGGCGCGGCGCTACGCCACGAGCTTCGGCAGCGCGGCCGCGAGCGCATCCACCGCAAAGCGGATCTTGAGTGGCAGTCGCGGCGTCGGCAGCCACAGCGCGTGGCAATCGTAGGGAAATTCCCCGCTGTCGCCGAGAACGCGGACCAGCGCGCCGGTGTCGAGGCGTTCGCGCACCAGCCAGGAGGGCAGCCACGCCAGCCCCATGCCGCGCGCTGCGGCATCCGCGATGGCTTCGAGGTCGTCGAGCCTGAGCCGCCCGGCCGGCCAGACCTCGTGCGGCGCAAGACCGTCGCGCGGGAACAGCCAGGGGCGAACGCGGCCCGAGCGGCGGTAGACGATCGCCTGGTGCCGGCCGAGCTCGTCGAGCGTGCGCGGCCTGCCATGGGCCTTCAGATAGGCGCGCGAGCCGCACACCACCATGCGCTGGCGCGCGATGCGCCGCGCGATCACGCCGGATTGCTCGTTTAGCTCGCCGGTCCTGATCGCAAGGTCGTAACCGCCCTCTATCAGATCGGCGATCGGATCGCCGAACGCGAGATCGAGCTCGAGCGCGGGATATTTCTGCGCGAGCTTCAGCAGCGTGGGGACGACGCAGTAGCGGCCGAGCAACGCCGGCATCGTCACCCGCAGCCGCCCGCGCGGCTGCGACGATTGATCGGAGGCGAGCGCGTCGGCCGCCTCGGCCTCGCCGAGCACGATGCGGCAGCGCTCGTAATAGGCTTGCCCTGAATCGGTCAGGCTCTGCCGCCGCGTGGTGCGATGGAGCAGGCGGACGCCGAGCCGTTGTTCGAGGAAGCGCACATGCTTGCCGACCATCGGGGCCGACATCTCGAGCGCATCGGCGGCGGCCGCGAACGAGCCGAGATCGACCGCCCTGACGAAGACGGCCATGCTGGTGAGGCGATCCAATTCAAAACTCCTAGTTTCGATCGTCGGAGCCAACGGGTGATTTATCCGGCGATCGCCGCCGGGCATAGCGGCATTCCATTCAATTGTTTTGGAGTTCGGCCCATGGCCCGCGTCGTCCGCTTTCACCAGCATGGTGGTCCCGAGGTGCTGCGTATCGAGGAGATCGCGGTTGCGCCGCCGGCGCCCGGCGAGGTTCAGATCCGAGTCAAGGCGCTCGGGCTCAACCGCGCCGAGGCCTCGCTGCGCCGGGGCAGCTATATCGAGACCGCGACGCTGCCGTCCGGCCTCGGGCTGGAAGCCGCCGGGATTGTCGCGGCGATCGGCGAAGGCGTCGAAGAATTTGCGTCGGGCGATGCCGTGAGCATCGTGCCGCCGGTCTCGATGGCCTGAGTTCACAAACGAAGTGCAACACTTCCTTGAGGAGGTGTTGCCATGGGGCGGACTTACAAGCAGCTCTCTCTGGACGACCGATGCGAGATTGCCTGCCTATCGGCCAATGGCAGCTCGGTCCG